>JAXHTJ010000030.1:0-20250 GCA_034190245.1 Halobacteriota archaeon
TTATAAACAGAGATCGTTTTAAGTCCTTTATCTTCGAAGATTTTATTTATCTCTCCTATTTGGTTTGGTCTAAGCGGTTGTACTGGACATGGGCGGGTTGGTGTGTTTATCTGGACTTCATCAGGATTAATCTCAAGAGCAATATCTGCCATCTCATCGGCAAATTTAATATTGTCATCGATAAACATCATCTGGAGTGCCAGATTCCCGTTGTAGATCTTGCTGAATCTTTTGATCCCATTCAGGATCTTTTTATACGAAAGCTCGAAAGCAGGTTGATTTATCTTTTGAAAGATCTCGTCATTTGGTGCATCAAGTTTTGCCACGACCTTATCAAATTTTGCCAGACTTTTTTTTACATCTTCCATAAACATCATAGAAGAATTCGTTAGAATAGCTATCGGTAGATCCGAAATACCCCTTACAGTTTCAACAGCTTCATTTAGGTTTGTCGCAAGTGTTGGCTCTCCTGTACCCGAGAATGTAATAATATCGGCATCCGATTTTGCAAGAACCACCTGCAAATCTCTTCTAATTTTACTCGTTCCTACAAATACACCCCTATTAATCGTTTTTTCTTCTGTTTTACCGAGTTGGCAGTAGTTACAATCGAAAGGGCACACTTTACTCTCTTGGGATATCAAATCAACACCAATTGATCTTCCAAGACGCCATGAGGGTACAGGACCATAAACCATCTTCATAGATCGGCCGCCTCCTCGATCCTTTCAAAGAGTTCAGTGAACTTCTTCTTCCACCCTTCTATCTCGTCCAAAAACGTCGATCCAGTCGCGTAAAGCTCTGCAATCCTTCGATCATAGGGAATCTCAAGCATAATCTCAATTCCTTCGGATTTACAGTATTCATAGACTCCTTCGTCCCCGATCCCAGATCTATTGATTATCACACCAAAGGGTATATCAAGCTCCCTTAGAACAGCTATCATCAGTTTCATGTCATACAGTCCGAAGGGGGTGGGCTCTGTCACAAGAAGGCAAAAGTCACTTCCATAAATAGAGTTTACCGCCGGACATGAGGTTCCCGGAGGTGAATCTATCATAACCGTCCTTTTATCATCAATCTCATTTTTGACGGCTTTTATTACAGGAACGGCCATAGGTTCACCGACATTCAGCTCCCCGTAGACAAAATTCATGCCATCTGCACTACACTTCTTAACAACTCCCATTACCCTGTTTTCATACGCTATAGCATCTTCGGGGCAGACGATGGCACAACCCTTGCATCCGTGACAGAGATTTGGAAAGGTCATTATCTCTCCTTTTATATCCCTTTCAGGATCCCTTTTTACAACAAATAAAGAATTGAACTCGCAGAACTCAGAACATTTGCCACAGAAGGTACATTTATCTCTGTCAATCTTCGGTACTTTTATAAAAACGGGCTTTTCTTCCAATATCTCTGGCTTGAGGAAGATGTGTGAATTTGGCTCTTCAACATCGCAATCAAGAAGTTGAATATTCTCAAGAGCG
Source organism: Halobacteriota archaeon (assembly GCA_034190245.1). Taxonomy (GTDB): domain Archaea; phylum Halobacteriota; class Syntropharchaeia; order DAOWMC01; family DAOWMC01; genus JAXHTJ01. Next base: position 1,494 of record JAXHTJ010000030.1, read on the forward strand.
AGCGCCAGATTTACTGCAACAGTTGTTTTTCCTGTTCCACCTTTTCCGCTTGCTATTGATATTAACATTTCTTCAACACCCTAAAAACATTCCACATTGGAACTTCATCCATATACTCTTTGTACCTATCTCCGAATTTTTTAATATTATATTCAGACTCTTTTCTTGCCGACATCCAAAAGCAAAACACTGACAATATACTCAAAAATACTGAAAGAATTGACTGAAAGACCAGAATCAGAGCGATTGACCAAATTGCCACACCCAATGTTAAAGGCTGACGAACAGCACCATATATTCCTGCATCTATAAAGATGGTGGTGGCAGTGGGATCTCCACTTTCAGGTCTACCCTTATGCTGCAAATCATGCATAGCTGCTGCAACCAAATAGGCAGATGGGATGTAGAGAATTAAACCAATAATCCTCATCTGCGAAATATTAAATTGAGTCCACATTCCAACTGTACCAAGAGTTAATTCAAGCGTTAGCAGCGTAAAAAATATTCCCAGACCTGTGTGAATATATGCCTCGCTTGCTACATCTTCTTTGACTCCCTGAGCTATCCATCTCCCATTAATAATCCATATGATGGTGCAAATAGCTATGCATATTACATACCTATACATGCTGTTTATCTCCTATACGAATCTCCTTTTGTAATATCCAGAATACACAGCTCCAAGCGGATTGTGGGCAAGTACACGATCTTTTACAGCAAGCGTTGTTACAGGAGCCTTTGAATTTTTTGTAAAGAGTATGTCGTGGCCTATGCACAGCCCAAGAATTATGTTAAGATCCGTCTCCTCCTCATTTAGAATCATTGACTGCCCCAAAGGATTGCATATAGCCTCTTTTTCCTGTTCTTTATGAACATATTTAAGATCAAAGGTATCTTTATCGATCCCACAAACCTTGCAGCATACTGAATGCACATTAAAGTCCTTTGAAAGAATTTCACACACTTTCTTTGCCTCTTCTTCAAGACCCACGCAGAATGCCAGACCAAGTGTTTTATATTCCATCTCCTTTGCATACAATATAAGCTCCTCAAGACGCGTCTTTTTTAAATAATAATCTGCCTCTATCTCCGCGGAGACCCTCATCGATTGAAGTATATCGCCACTATACCCTGTCTTTGCAACCTCTGAAATATCAGTGCAATCTTTTCCTTCGCTGCACAACTTCTCTTTACATCTGTCACATCTCATCAAATCTCAATAACACTCCCGGCATTATTGTAGAAAAATTTCTCTCCAAACTCATCGGCAAGTCTTGAAGACGCTTTCGGTCCCGTGCAATGTGAAACGCCTATCTTCTGGATATCATACTTTTTTAATGCCTTTACCGTCTCGTCCATCTGAACTTTATCTGCTGCTATTAAGTGTGTACCTCCTATGACTCCGTAAACTCTATCTTCTCCGGTAATATTCTTTGCCTGCTCGATATTGTTTATCATTCCTCGATGGGCACACCCAAGAACTATGAATAACCCTTTGTCAGTCTTTATCGCGAGTGCCTGATCATCCAGCAGCTCGTCGCTTCTCAGATCATCACCCTCTTGGACATACAGGTTTTTATCTATCTTCTCAAAATCGTTCTTTTGATCTACCTCACCCGTTGCCGTTATGTCTCCAATCTTTGTTGGTTCTTTTGTCAATTTAAAGTTCGCACCGGATTCTTCTAACTCCTCCCTGGAATCAGGAATCCCTATGTACGTCTTTTTCTTTCCAAACTTTGCGTACTTCTTCTGGAAGATATCCGGATGGGCGATTATCTCGATCTCACCAGTCTTTTCTAAAACCGATTTAAGTCCACCAGTGTGATCAAAATGTCCATGACTTAGCACTATCTTTTCAATATCACTCAAATCTATACCTAAAATCGCTGCGTTGTTAACAGCAGATTTCTTCTGTCCTGTGTCGAAAAGTATCTTACGCTCATCGGCCTCGACCAGTATAGAAAGGCCGTACTCTGCGAGAAGTCCCTTTGGACGTTTTCCAGCGGTGTTTTCACTTAGTGTTGTTATTCTCAAGATATCAACACCTTTTTTCTCATTTTTTTATTCGTATTAATGTCTGTGCTCCTTACATGCGTTGGCATCGGTTGCTTCGGAAAGTTTTCCAGATTGGTAAGCTTCGATAGCATCCTTCACAGTTCCTGATGCACCGACATATACCTCAACGCCAAACCCTTCGAACATCTTCACTGCTTTAGGTCCAAGTCCACCACATAGCATCACTTCGACCCCTTCTTTTGAGAGTATCTCCGGTGGTGTTCCGAACCCGCCATAATGCTCGCTTGTATTTGATACTACACTTATATCGTCTGTTTGCGTATCCACGATTGTGAATGATGGTGCCTGTCCAAAGTGCTCGCATACTGTTTCACTCAATCCTTTTTCCCCCATTGTGGGGATGCATATTTTCATCCTAGATTTCCTCCTATTTTTTATTTTAAAATCAAATTTTATCAGTTAACCAACCTACCTTTATATCATCCCTTCTATCGAACTCAAACACATATGGCTTTATATCGATAAGAGGAGTTTCATTAAGAGCATCAATTCCCTTTACCTTCAGGATACTATCCCTTATCTCAATCAGCCTGACAACAGATATTCCAATCGGATTTGGCCTTCTAGGTGCTCTTGTTGCAAATAAACCCCTCAAATGATCATCCAAAAAAGGTTTTACTTTCAAAGAATAACCATCTGACCTGTGAAAAATAAAGAGCAAAATAATGTGTGAAAACCCATCTAGATCCAAAAGCCCTTCTTTATATTCCTCAAAAACTTCAACCTCTGCAACATCTTGCGATCGGGATGGTTGAATCGGACAATCCGATAGTCTGTTATACGGTGTGTGAATTATACCTATCTTCTTCAGTTCTACATTTATCGACATCAATTATCACAATCCAGAGATTATATCACCGACAGTATCAGAATCTTTAACTTCAAACTCAACATAAGCATCTTCCAGAACATAAAAAGGACCTTTCTTTCCGATACTCTTTTTTGTGATCAATTCATCTATCTTCTTTTTAACCAGAAATTCGGCAGCTCTAAGACCCTTCTGTTTCTCAAGTTCAGTGAACGGATTCTTTATGAATCTAATATCCACAAGGTCATTATTTTCTGTTTTTATATCAAATATACAGAAATACTCTGCCTCACCGAAATGTTCAGATATTTCAGATTCCATACCATTATTTTCAATACATGGAATTGCATACCTTATAAATTTCCTCTCGTCAGGCTCCACATGAATTACAACCCTATCAACATTTTTTATCTCGGAGCGGATCTTTTCCTCTATCTTTTTTGTCAATTTATGCGCCCTTTTAAGATCCCTGAGATTTGTAGCGATTTCCAGTTCTAAAAATATGAATTTTCCTGAGCTTCTCGCCTTAATAGAATCAATTTTTCTGACGCCAGAGACTTCGGACACAATATCCTTTACTCTGTCAAGCACCTCATAATCGATTGAAGCATCCAGTAATACCTTTATGGAATCTTTTAATATCTCATATCCGGCGCGGAAGATAAAAAGTGAGACCAGAATACCTGCAATACGATCGAGAGAATAGAAGCCAAAATAATTACCAAGTATACCTAAGAATACGGCTGTCGAGGCATAAACATCTGCTCTTGTATGCTTTCCATCGGCTATTAGACTTGGTGAATTCATCTCTTCTCCGACTTTCAGCTTATAATTACTCAAAAAAAGAGTGGAAAGTAGTGATATCAGTGCGATTGAGATTGCGTAAAGCCTATCTGACAATAAAACGTCAAAAGCTTCAATGGAGGTAAGAATAATCTCATATCCGGCATAAAAGATGAAAAGAGCAAGAAATAGACTTACAATATTTTCTGCTTTATGAAATCCGTAAGGGAAATTCTTTGTGGGTTCTCGATCAGATATTTTGAGGCCAATAAAGACGCCAACCGAGCTTATGACATCAGTAAGAGAGTGAACTGAGTCTGCAACCAGGGCAATACTCCCCGAAAGAACGCCAAAAAAATATTTAATGACTGTGAGAAATACAGTAACCCCTATTGAAATCAAAGTGGCCTTCTCATCCTTTTCTAGATATTTTTTCAAAATTTCACTTCCAAAGCTATTGATATTTTAAGACAATACCAATAACAAGAGTTTAATTTTTTAATTTTTCACTCAACAGTTAGTCGTTTCAAAATTTGGCTCAACAACCACTTCCGTTTTCATTGAATTTAAAACCAAGGCATACTTTTTTGCTCTAACCATCGCTTCTTTTGCCTTATTTATATCTTCCTCAACCTTTACCCTGACTTTTGGTCGTATTATAATCTTTGTAAATTCGTAGCCTTTTTCCATCTTCTCCAACATGCCCTCAGTTTCACTCTCGTATGATACGAGCCCGACCCCATTTTTTTCAGCCATTGTCAGAAACGTCATAAGTATACATATTTCTGCTGATGCTACAAAGGCATGTTCGGGAGTCATCGTTTTACTATAGCCCCTGAAATTTATAGGTGGTGAACATTTCATCTCTGTCTCATTTGCAGAAAGTTCACCAAATCGCCCCTCAGACCAGATTACCTTTGTCTCATACTTATGCATCTTTTAAGACCCTACCATAAGAATGAATTGCCTCTTTCAAGGCGTTTATGGGAATACCCGGGCAGTGATTTTTTATCTCTGGGAGTCCGCCAAGGTACGATTTTATACTATCCATGTTCAGACGCTTTGCTTCGTTGAGCTTCATCTTTTTAATCATCTCCGTGAGTGCAGAACCAGAAGCAAGTGAAGCTGCACATCCTATTCCCTGAAACTTTGCATCGATGATAATACCATCGCTTATCTTCAGGTATATCTTCATGTTGTCCCCACATACCCCAGTATACTCTCCAGTGGCATCGGCATCCTCCATTGTACCAACATTCACTTTTTTTATGTAATATTCAATCGCCCTTTCAGAATAGCCGGCATGTTTTAGAAGATCGTATTCTTTATCTTCATCCATCATTACCCCTCCAGAAGCTCCAATTCAAAAGATTGAATGCCTTACAGTTTCATCTCCTGCAAAAGTAAGAATTAATTGCCGTTCGCAGAGTATTCACCGCTAGAACGCTGCAATGTTTATTTGACTCAGGTAATCCATCCAATAATGTTAAAAGTTCATCACTTTCAATCAACAATGCATCATCTACCGATTTTTCCTTTACAAGTTCTGTGATAACACTGCCACAAGCAGCTGTTGACCCACATCCATCTGTCAGAAACCTGGCTTCAGCGATCCTATTGTCTACGATTTGAAGATAAATATGCATGGTATCACCGCAAGGCCCGGTGAATCTACCAACACCTTCTGCATCTTCAATCTTACCAACATTTCTTGGGTTGTAGGCGTGATCTAAAGTGATTTTTGAAAAATCCTCTTCGTCTTCTTTTAAGATTCTATTTTGAATTTCATTTACTAACCTATCCAGATCCGATTCATTGGACACTTTCAGAACCACCTAATAAATATCAAAATATATCGTCTGACTTTTGATATTTACCTCCTGTATCTTATCACTAGATATGCAACTGCAAGTAGTCCAGTAATTGCGAATATGGCTTCAAAACCTGGTGTCGGCTCTTCTGTTGCTGTCGGGGTTTCTGTAACCGTAGGTTCTTCAGTTGCAGCCGCTGTCCAGTAGATCTCATCTATCTTCTCCTGTGGGATGAACGAGCCTCCTTTGCCCATTATCTTGCCTTCGCAACCCTCACAGAAGACTTCCCTGTTCTCATGGCAGAATGCACAATCTTTAGCATCCGCAGTTACTGTGTGCGGGAACCACTCGGCCCAACCTGTGTGCGTTGCATTGAACTCATCCATGGCTGTCATCTTAATGAATGGTTTTATCTTACCATCCGCACCAACACCAAGATAATACTGGGTCGAATCAAAGGTGGTACCTTTACGTGTGTCAAGATGGCAGTTCTCACATGTCAGCATCCATCCGGAATGGCATGCAGTGCAATCAAGCTTTCCCTCATGTGTTTTATGTGCCGAAACCTCAGTTGAGAACTGCTTAACCTCCATACCTTTAACGGTCTTTCCTGGACTTGAATGGCAATCCTCGCATGTGGTTGTTACAGCTTCAAGCATCGTGCCATGTGAAGCACCATCACCATGCATCTCCTCTGCCGTATGACAATCTATGCATGTAATACCCTTCTCGTAGTGGATGTCTGCATGAGGACCTTTACTCTTGTGCACAGGCATATCACCCATAAATGTCGCAGTCTGCTTCTTAAAATGGCATTGGTCACATGTGTCGATCGTGATCTCTGCCCCATGTCCACCCTCGTGACATTTCTCACAAGTGGTTGCATGACAATTGGAACAGTTCCATTTGGAGTAGTATTCATCCATGTCTATTCCGAAGTGCCCTGCTGCACCCACTTCATATTCACTCTTCATTCCCGCACCGGTATAGTGTAGAGACGTTGTGAAGTTTTCTGCAATATCTGCATGACAACCTTCATTTTCACAGCCTCCGAAATCTTCTGCAATCGCTGTAGTTCCTACCAGTGATACAGATAGTAAGGCGATTGCTATCAGTAACAACCTTTTTTGTATCATTCAAAAACCTCCTTCGAATAAATTTTAATATATATTTAGATAAGGGTACTATGATTAAACATATATATAAATATTTCCAAAAAAAACTTTATAAACATATAGTATATATTTGATATTAAGCATGGTAGTAAATATGGATGAACTGGATAAGAGAATAATTAGGACACTTCAGCAAGATTCGCGACTCTCATTCACCAAAATTGCAGAGAAACTCGGGATAAGCACTGCTACTGTTAGCGATAGAGCGAAAAAGATGCAGAACTCAGGAATTATTAGAGGATACACAGCCCTACTCAACACATCTATGATAGGGATGACCACCATTATAGCGATGATCAGAATGAAACCTGATTACAGTATCACCAAGGCCGGAGAGAAGATTTCACAGCTCCAAGAGGCATGCTGCGTGCACAATGTAACCGGAGATTTCGATATATTGGTGAGCCTGAAATGCTTCGGTTACGATGAATGCACGGAAGTGATTGAGAAGCTGAAATCAGTGAGTGGAGTTGAGAGAGTGGACACGCATATCGTATTAAAGACGATGAAGGAGCAGCTTGAAATTGGTCTATAAAAATAACGACCTTGTCACTCTCATTTATCATTTCATACAAATATCTCAAAAAAAGGATGGAGGATGTGGGGGTACCACCCTCCATCTTCTATAAATTAATCAGCCCCATGGCCTGATCATCTGACTTCCGCACTCGGGGCATTTCTGCTGGTAACATGGCATACCTGCTTGATGTGGTATCGTATGTCCGCAACTTGGGCATTTGCACTCCCCACCAGGTCCTGATCCTGTACCACCCATTCTTCCTCTGCCACGGCCGCTTCCCATTCCTCTACCACCACCTACATTTCTTCTTGGCGTCTTTATCACCTCCTTTTCATTCTCTTGTGCCATTTCCCTCTCAGAGATCGGAAATGGATTTATCTCAATTACCTCCCGCCTCTTCTCATTCCTCGTCCACCCCCAGAACCCACACTTCTCATTCCGGAGTGTTCTTCTACTGTTGCGCTTTTTGTCTCAGAAAATTTATTATTTTTGTACATTTCAATTGCATCTTTCACCGTACCGGATGCCCCGGTTGCTATCCTTATTCCTGCCGCTGATAGTGTCTGAAATGCATTTGGTCCGACATTTCCTGTTATTACAACGTCGACTCCTTTATTTGCGATAGTCTGAGCCGCCTTTATCCCTGCTCCACCAGAGGCTGCAATACTCTCATTTGTAAACGCTTCAAAATTCATCGTATCTGGATCTACGATAACAAAGTACTGACATCTACCAAATCTTGGATCTACCTGTGCATTCAGATCTTTTCCTGTTGCAGTTACACATATCTTCATTCCCTAAACACCTCCTTTTTATCGGTATTCATAAATTTCCTATAATCTCATCTCGCTATATAGCCGTTTTATCACCAATCAAGATCAGCTTACCATTTTTATACATTTCAATCGCATAACCGACTGTGCCCATAGCACCTGTTACAACCTCGATCTCCATGAAAGATAAGGCCGATAACGCATTCGGTCCCACATTTCCTGTTATAAGCACATCCACACCTTCGTCGATGATTCTCTTTGACGTCTCTACCCCTGCATCATGTTCATCACCTATACTTTTGTTCGGAAATGCTTCAAAATTCATCGTATCTGGATCTACGATAACAAAGTACTGACATCTACCAAATCTTGGATCGACCTCTGCATTCAGATCTTTTCCTGTTGCAGTTACACATATCTTCATCCTTTAAAAACCTCCAATTTTTTTCCACTCACAGTTATGCGTATCTTATCTGCAATCTTTTCGAAAGCTTCGGAGGCAGGAGATCCGTCGAGTATAAATGGTTTTCCAGAATCGGAATCTTCAACAATTCTCGGATCGATAGGCACCGCACCAAGAAAAGGAACATCCATCTCTTTGGCAGACCTTTGACCACCTCCAACCTTGAATAGATCTATTCTTTCACCACATTTCGGGCAGACAAAGCCACTCATGTTCTCTACTATTCCAACTATTGGTGTCTTGAGCTGTCTTGCAAAATTTACTGACTTTCTAGAATCCAAAAGAGCGACATCTTGGGGGGTTGTTACTATTATCGAACCATCAATATCCTTGATTAGCTGAGCAACACTCAAAGGTTCATCACCAGTTCCGGGAGGTAGATCAACTATGAGAAAATCCAGTTCGCCCCATTCGACATCTGAGATAAATTGTCTTATCGCCGTCATCTTCATAGGACCTCTCCAGATAACGGGTGAATCAGTATCTTGCAATAAAAATGCCATCGACATTATCTTCAATCTTGGGGGGACTATCACTGGCCATATCTTACCATCACCAACGGTTGGATACATCTTTTCTATTCCAAGCATCTTAGGAACATTTGGCCCGTGTATGTCAGCGTCCATCAGTCCCACCTCGAGTCCTTTTTCGGCAAGTGCAAGTGCAAGATTCACCGCGACTGTGGTCTTTCCGACGCCGCCTTTGCCACTCATCACCATTATCTTATGTTTTATCTTTGACAATCGCTTGGAAACCGCTTTTTCCTGCAAAATAATCTCTTTTTTCGGATCTTTACAGGTATCTCCAGTGCTGCAAGATTCACAATTTTCATCACATTCTGCCATAATAATCATACTCCCTAAGCAAATTCTTGCCACCACAATTTGTGCATTTTTTTGCTCTTTTCATACTATACGACTCTTTTGATTCATTTCCACTACAAAAACATTCAAACAATCTTTCTGGTGTTTTTACCATCTCATAGGTTCCTCCTTCAATTCTTATCGATAATGTTAGTCGCCTCTAATTCCTCGAATGCTAGTGCAACCTCCCCAAGGTTTTATAGGGTTTTGCCCGCGAGTTTGAATTGCAATACCTCTGGCTGATAGTGTATCCTTCGACATTTAGTTCTTCTAGCTATCTCCAATATGAATATATATTCATAATGAAGCATAAATGTTTTGGTATCAGAACATTGAGATCAAATAATTTTCAAAAGTTACTTCCGATATGTGTTATAAAATGAAGTAGGTGCTACTTTAAGATACTAAACCTGCCTAGACCGAAGATTCATCGAAAACAGGCTTTTTCGAAATCCTCTTAATATATTAATTGATATTCATTTATCGAATTTTATCCATAATCGGCGTGGTATGCCGACCTATAAAGGAGTGGAATAAAAGATGGGTATATTTATCTTGAATAGGGGAGGGCAAGATGGAGAAAGATGGTACCAGTTAGGACTTGAAACAAAAGACCTAAAGAAGAAACTGGAGTATTTCACAAAGGCACTGGAACTGAACCCGCGAGATGTAAAAGCATGGAACAATAAGGGAGCTGCTCTTGGTGAGCTGGGCAGGTATGAAGAGGCTATAGAATCCTGTAATAGGGCGATTGAGATAGACCCGCAGGATGCAAAGGCATGGAACAACAAAGGAGCGGCTCTATGCGAGCTGGGTAGATACAGGGAAGCCGTTGAAGCTTATGATAAAGCAATTGAGATAGATCCGAAGGATGAAGAGGCGTGGTACAACAAAGGAGCCGCTCTTGGTGAGCTGGGCAGGCACGAGATGGCCATAGAAGCCTTCAATAAAGCAATTGAGATAGATCCGAAGGATGAAGTGGCTTGGTACAACAAAGGAGCGGCTCTTGAGGAGTTGGGCAGGCACGAGGGTGCAATAAAGGCCTTCAATAAAGTGATTGAGATTGATTTGCATGATGAAGAGGTGCAATCTAACAAAGGTTTTGCTCTTAGTGAGCTGGGCAGGTATGAGGAAGTGCTAGAAGCCTGTGATAGGTCGATTGAGATAGATCCGAATTTTGCAGAGGCGTGGTATACCAAAGGTTTTGCTCTTGGTGAGTTGGGTAGATATGAGGAAGCTTTACAAGCCTGTGATAGGGCGATTGAGATAGACCCAAATTTTGCAGAGGCGTGGTATACCAAAGGTTTTGCTCTTGGTGAGCTGGGCAAGTATGAGGAAGCTTTAGAAGCTTATGACAGATCGATTTGGATGAACCCACTGGATGAGAAGAAATGGAACAACAAAGGTTTTGTACTCGCTAAGTTGGGCAGATATGAGGAAGCATTAGAAGCATATAATAGATCGATTGAGATGAACCCTCAACATTCTGAAGTTTGGTTCAATAAAGGGACTGCTCTCTATTATATGGCCAGGTATAATGAAGTTATAGAGTCCTGCGATAAGGCGATTGAGATAGACCCAAATTTTGCAGAGGCGTGGTACAATAGGGGAATTGCTCTAAAAAAACTTGGTCGTGAGGGTGAAGCTGACGCATGTTTTCACAGGGCTAAAGAGTTGGGTTATGATCAGAAATGAAGGATCTAAGGCGGGGATATCCAACTCTAAAAGACCATCTTCATCTTTATGTATAGAGAATCGCCCTTGGAGTACAATTCGAACTCAGGCATTATAAGCTTTGCAAAGACCATCATATCATGCATGCCTTTTTTGCGGATCTTACGGGTGATATATCGATCTTTTAACATTCCCCTCATAGAGAAATTCACCATCTTTGGTTTTTCTCCCGGTTCGCCCATAACCGTCTCCATTATCAGATCCGGATTTGGATGATCGCCCTCCTCAACGTCCATTCCAAGTTCCGGTTCTTTCCTGAATCTCATAACCGTGCTCGATTCATCGAATTTTAGAAGAACGATTTTATCACCCTTCTTGACCCACTTTCCCAGAGTCTCTCTAAACTCCGGATCATCAAGCTTTGGAAGAATAAATGAAGACATCATATCTGTCATCATCGGCCCCATCATCTCCATCATCATATCCATCATACCAGAACCACCGGAGGATTCCTCGGTAGTGGCATCAAGCGATTCAAGTTCTCTTGATTTAACCAGGTCAGGATTATCGAGCATATAAGCCGTCATCCTCTCGAGTATTGAAGAGAATGACTGCATCAGGGATGACATCGGTTGCAAAAAGGGGACTATTGAATGTGCCTTTTCAGGGTTTTCAGACATGTAAGTGCTAACCGTCTGTATTATCGATGATGTAGATTGTAGAATCTGGGTCAGTTGAGTTGATAGAGGAGTTAGCGATTTTATGAGTTCATCATCCTCTATAATATTAGAAATCATCGACTGATTCGCGGGGAACATATGACCGAGCAATGGAATAACAGAGTCGATTAACTCATTATCGTTAACGACATCCTTAGTCAGTGAGTCCATAAGCGTTGTCATGGTATGCATCATTGGTAGCATCGCTTTTATCACTTCTGGATCCTTGACCGATTCTGACATCCTCCCTTCCATGGCAGGACCCATCGATTCCATCATTGAGATCATCGATTGCAGTAATTCGGTATCCTTTATTATCTCTGGCATCATCGTCTTCATCGCCGACTCCATCATCGGCATCATCTTCTGCATCATCGGAAGCCTCGTCTTCATCTGCTCAGGATTCGTCATGCTTTCCATCATCGCCTCCATGCGATCTGGTTGCATCATGCTCTTCATCATTGATTTGAACATGTTGATATTCATTGGGCCGCCCGGCATCTTTAATTCATCATCTCCCATTGACTTCTCCTCTCCTGATTAATCTGACATATTACACTAACCAATTCTTTATTTATGATTACAGGTTATTAAACACTTACGAAATTTGTCCACAATCTTTAAGAAAAAATATTGCTATTCAACTTCGATCATTTCGTAATCTATAGACCCAATATTTCGTTTTTTTGCAGCTTTTAACTGGTATCCTGGATTTGTCTGCCACATCCCACCAAGTTTTTCTTCGTGCCCCTCCGCCATTGAACCTGGCAGAGTCGGAGCAGCATTTACGAGGTCAACTGAGGCTTTATCGATAGCAAGTGGATCTTTTGATGCTAAAATCCCCAGATCGGGGACGATTGGATTGTCGGAATAAGGGCAACAATCACATCCCGGCGTGATGTCCATCAGGAAGTTAAAGAAGTAGAATTTCTCCGGTCCGATCAGATCGATAACGCCCTTTGCACAATCAACGATTCTTATCGAGGTGTCCTCAGATTCATTGAATCTCACCCGAATCGCCCTCGGCTCGCAGACCTCCATGCACCCATTGCATTTTATACATTTCTGCTCATCGAGCTTTATATCCTCGTTTATGGCAGCAGCAGGACACATATCCACGCATTTGTAACATTTGTTGCATTTTTCGAGGTTTATCTTCGGAAAACCGGTTATGTGTATATCATACTTCGATCTCTTGGCCACGCATCCAACTCCAAGATTCTTAACCGCCCCGCCAAAACCACCTTCCATGTGGCCCTTAAAGTGGGCAAGTGAGATTACTTTATCTGCTTCGGCTATCGCTTTTGCCACGTAAATCTCGCTCAACTGCTCTCCATCTATCTCTGTTCTGACATGGTCAAATCCCCACATTCCATCGGCGATTATTATCGGTGCGGCAACTGTCTGATGGGTGTAACCGTTCTCTTCTGCGATATCGATTCTACCAACAGCAAAGCTTCTGTCCTGTTTCATCCCGAGTCCGCAGCTCTCCGTGAGAAACGGCCGGGCTCCCTTCTCCTGCACCATCCTGGCAACTTTTCGCATGAAAACGGACCTAAGAGGCTTGGAGGTCCCATAAACGCCGAAATGTGACTTTATAGCTACCACATCCCTCGCCTCTATAAAATCGAGTGCGTCACTCGCTTTAATCAACTTCTCCAGCTTATTTACCGCCCCAAGTTCAGGCTGATACCATCTTCCTTTTGATTCAATAACCGCTCTTGTATCTACAAAATACACCTTCGACATAGGTTTTTGACCCCCATGATCAACTCGTCTAATCTTCACATACTCTCAAAAAGTTTAAAAAGATATCTTCTCCATCTCCCGTATGAGAGACCTCCGGGTGAAACTGAACCCCGTATAAAGGCCGATTTTTGTGCCTCATCGCCTCGATATCGCAATGTTTTGATCTAGCAAGGAGCTTGAAATCTGGAGGCAGCTTGCTCACCTCGTCGGAGTGAGAGGACCAAACAGATATCGTCTGTGGAAGTCCCGCAAAAATATCGTCTTCTTCAATAATCTCGATCTCTATCTGAGCATAGCCACCATGGGCCCCTGTATCCACAGCTCCGCCAAGTGCCTCTGCCATCAACTGCTGACCGAGGCATATACCCAAAATTGGCAGGTCTATCTCTTTAACATAGGCATCGCAGTTACCAGTTCGTGAAATAGATGGCCCTCCACTCAATATGAGTCCATCTGGCTCATGCGACATTATCTCGCCTACAGAAAGCCCATTTGAGACCAATTTAGCGTCAAGATCGATATCCCGAAGAGATCTAAGGATCAGATGGCAGAACTGCCCGTGGTTATTTATAACAAGTATCTTGGTCATTTTAATAGGTCCACTAAAGAATTTAGCAACTTTGGATTTGTTTTTATAAGATTTCTAACGATTCCAGTACCTGTTATCTCCGAAACGTTGATACCTTCAAGAGAATGCGCAAGTGAGTTAAGATCTTCATCAGTCCAATTGATAAATATATTTTTGACCTTATACATTCTGCTGTTTGTTTTTCCAAACTCGTCCCAGCACAACTTCTCATATTCTTTGAATCTCTCAGCAGAAACATTCTCTTCAGATATCGCCTTAACAGCAGTGTCTCCGGCAAATTTACCAGATTTCATTGCGTTTGCAATACCACCACCAGTTATCGGATCTGAGAATCTTGCAGCGTCTCCGACAAGCATGATTCCATCTCCAACTGTTGTTTTGATCGGGCCACTGATTGGAACTCCACCAAAGATCATTTCCAGTACCTTTGCCTCCGGAAATCTCTTAACAAATTTTTTTAGATAATCATAAGCCCTTCTCTTGTCGCCAGAATTGCTACCAGCAATTCCAACTCCTACATTTGCACGTCCATCACCTTTAGGAAAGGCCCATGCATAACCTCCTTTTGCAACCTCATTTCCAAAGTACATATTGATGTACTCCGGATCCACATCAACATTTGTCATCAAGAACTGGGCACAGGTATCTATATCGATGGGCTTTAGTGTTGTATCAATACCACCCCATCTACCAACTTTGGATTCGACACCATCAGCACCGATAACGATATCAGAGCTGATATCATACTTATCTCCCATATGCCTTATAGTGGCACCTTTCACGGATCCGTTAGACCTGAGAAGATCAGTTGCTGATGTTTTAACCATCATCTCCGCTCCTGCATCTATTGCTCGATGGGCCAGAACACGATCGAAGATCTTTCTATCGAGAACGTAGCCAACTTCACCACCAAGCATCTCTTCTGACATGGTGACCACTGTCCCATCAGGAGAGTATATATGGGCACCTATCATCTCGCCACATACCCATTTTTTGTCAGGTTTTATGAACCTGTGCAGGCTTTCCTTACCAATTCCTTCAGCGCAACGCACAGGAACTCCTATCTCTTGTCGTTTCTCTACCATCAGGACATCAAGGCCCTGTTCAGCAGCTGTCTTGGAACATAAAGAACCTGCAGGACCTCCGCCAACGACCAATACATCATATCTGCTCTTCATTCCTCTCCCCACCGTGTAATAGATGAATCTGATATAACTTCAAATTTTCTCATATACCCCTCAATATGGCAAGTCCGAAAGAAATCAATGAGATACCTCTAAAAACCGTCTGCTCCAGAATTTAGAGGTATTGATAGACCGGTATCATCAGATACAATCCCAATTATAGTGCCTTTGACAGTATCTCCGTTACGTCCATGAACTTGAGCTCGGATCCTGCCTCTTTTATGCAATCGGTCAGGTTCTGTGCGCAGAACGGACATGCCGAAACGAGTACTTCCGCACCAGTCTCTTCAGCCTGCTCTACTCGATGTTTTCCTGTCTCACTTGCCACATCCGGAAGCGCAGTCCTCATTCCAGCTCCGGCTCCACAGCACCAGGAGTTGATCCTGTTCTGCTTCATCTCGACAAACTCAAGTCCGGGAACCGCTTTCAAGATATCTCTCGGCTCTTCATACACCTTCACATACCTTCCAATATGGCATGGGTCGTGATATGTCACTTTCATCTTGACTTCGTTATTGAGTTCGAGCTTCTTCTTTTTGATCAACCTTGCTATGTACTCTGTTATGTGCATCACTTTTGCATCTATCGTTCCAATATCCGGATATTCGTTTTTAAATGCACTGTAGCATCCAGCACAGGAGGTCACGATCGTTTCAACGCCGAGACTGTTGAACAACTCAATGTTCTCTTTTGCATAGGCTTTGAACTGATCACGGTCACCCACCCTGAGTGATGGCCCTGCACAGCACTTCTCGTTCTTTCCGAGTATTCCCCAGTCGACACCCGCTTTATTGAATATTTCAGCGGCTGTGGTCATCATCCCTCTCAGTTTCGGATCGTATGTGGCTGTGCATCCGGCAAAGTAGAGCACTTCGCCCTTCTCTTTGTTCAGGTCTTTTGCACCTAAACCTTCTGCCCAACGCTCCCTATCGGCTCTCGTTCCACCCCACGCATTATCAGTATTTGCAACATTTTTGAGTATTGCTTTATGCTCCTCAAGCGGGCCCCATCCACGTTTCATCAGGTCGACCCTCAAATCGATATACATATCAACGAATGTCTTTCCCATCCTTTTGACCTTTGCACCTGGAGCAGAATAGATCTCACACATTGCAGAACAGGCGCCACACATGGTGCAGGAATATATGGCTTTTTGTAATTTGGGACTATTCTCTGTCAGTTCACCCTCGATTATGGCTCTTATGAGCTCAAACGCTCCTGGAGCGTAAAATGTCTCTAATTTGAATTTGTTTCCTTTTGGACATATCGGAACCCAATCACCCACTTCATGAAACTCAGGATTAACGCAGATTCTGCAGTGCATACAGCTCGATGCCACATCATGCCATTCTCCAAGATCCATCATAGTCACCTCCTCAGAAGATGAACCTCCCAGGGTTCATTATTGAATTCGGATCTACGAGCATCTTGATCTTCTTCAGAAACTCTCCTGTAGCGCCCCATCTCTCCAGTGTAGCGTCCAGGGTGTCTGCATAAGGTCTGAACCATCCGTATATACCCATGTCGAGCAGATTCTGCACACATTCCTTGGTATAGCCTTTAAGGCCGTCAGGGTTCTCTTTGGGGTCCACGAGGACTGACCTCTCAAGGTACGTCTGCTGACCATGCCATGGTGCACAGGTTATACCTCCAAGAACTGCTCCTTCCGGATCAAGACCGTGCTTTATAGCAACTTCTTTGAACATCTGGTCGTACTCATTATACCTGTTCAACGGGCCATAATAAGCGAGGGCATGATAATAACCTCGAATGAGCATTGTTGCATCGGCCCTTCCGCCAGTTTGCATATCATCTTCATAGAAGAAGAAGAAACCACCTGTCGCTTTAAATACCGAGGAGAAGTCCCTCCCACCCTCTTCTAAGAAGACTTTCTTAAGCGTCTTCTTGTATAAGTTGAATCTATCAGTAAAGTCGTCCGTTATACAACCACCAACAAAAGCCTTGGGAAGCGCGGATGCAAATTGTTGCATGCGTTCAGCCATCTGTTCAGGGCTTATATCTCTCAACCCCTTCTCCATCCTCTCCGACATCAGACCACCGAGTGCGGTCATGTCTTCAAAGTTTTGCATCTTGGTCATATCAGGAAGTGCAGCCATTGTAAGCTGTGATGGAAGTTTGAGCTTCATAACTCTGTCAATTGCCTTGATCTCTCTGTCGATGTCATCAAAACCGAAGAAGAATACCCAGACATGCTTGGGGAAGGGACGCAGCTTTATTGTCATCTCAGTTACGATACCAAATGCCCCCGGCACACCCTGAAAGAGTCCAGTCAGATTTGGGCCCCCACCTCTTGCATAAGGACCTGCATTGGGTTTTATCCCGGCTGAGCCGGTCTTAATTATCTCTCCTGAAGGAAGCACAATCTCCATTGATAGAATATGATCATCACCTTCGGAAGAGTGAGTAAAATAAAGACCTCTAAGTAGATAATTAGCGGCGGCAGATACAGTGTCAGGTGCGCTGGTATTATTTGGAGCGAGACCATACTTCATACATTCGACTGATAGTTG
Organism: Halobacteriota archaeon; assembly: GCA_034190245.1. Lineage (GTDB taxonomy): Archaea > Halobacteriota > Syntropharchaeia > DAOWMC01 > DAOWMC01 > JAXHTJ01. The sequence goes on from JAXHTJ010000030.1 coordinate 19,212, forward strand.
TCCTGCGGTCACTCCGGGCTGGATAGTCGCAGTCATCATCTCCGGGTTTATCTCGAGTACCCTGTTCATCTCCCTCATATCAACGACGATCCCGCCTTGAGTTGGTACGCACAAACCTCTGACGTTTATACCGCGAGCGAGTGGAATCACCGGTAATTTATATCTGTTTGCAAGACGGAGTATCTCTCTGATTTGCCTTGTGTTATTTACCTTTACAACAAAATCAGGTTTTTGAGGTGGGACGAACAACCAATTTTGGTCCCTCGAATAAGCGATGAGATCGGGGAGATCATTGGTCGCACAATCAACTCCCACGATCTGTTGCAAGATTCCAAGAACCGAATCTTCGCTTAACATTTCACCTCTTCTTCTTACAACGACTTCACCAGTATCTCCGTTATGTCCATGAACTTGAGATCGGATCCTGCCTCTTTTATGCAATCGGTCAGGTTCTGTGCGCAGAACGGACATGCTGAAACCAGTACTTCTGCACCTGTATCTTCAGCCTGCTCTACTCGATGTTTTCCTGTCTCACTTGCCACATCGGGAAGCGCTGTCCTCATTCCAGCACCGGCTCCACAGCACCATGAGTTGTCCCTGTTCTGTACCATCTCTGCAAGCACCACTCCGGGAACTGCTCTGAGGATCTTCCTCGGTGCATCGTACACCTTCACATACCTTCCAATATGGCATGGGTCGTGGTATGTCACCCTCATCGGTACTTCTTTCGTCGGCTCGATCTTCTTGTCTTTAATAAGCTGGGCTATGAACTCTGTTACATGCAGCACCTCTATATCACCCATATCCACTACCTCTGGATACTCTTTCACGAAGGTACTGTAGCATCCTGCACAGGAGGTTACGACCGTCTTGACACCTGACTTCTTGATCATCTCTATATTCTCTTTTGCATAAGCTTTGAACTGGTCTCGATCACCAACCCGAAGCGATGGCCCTGCACAGCACTTCTCGTTCTTACCGAGTATTCCCCAGTCGACACCCGCTTTGTTGAATATCTCAGCGGCTGTCGTCATCATCC
>JAXHTJ010000296.1:0-1321 GCA_034190245.1 Halobacteriota archaeon
GGGGCGCTCTGTTATGTTTTAGGCTGGTTGACGGGAATTTTATTTTTGGTGCTGGAGATGGATAGCAGATTCGTTCAGTTTCATGCCATGCAGTCTATTGTGACATTCCTATCGCTCTCAGTGATCTTCTTGTTGATCGGTTGGATCCCCATCATAGGCGGGGTTAATAGATTGATAATAGGGATAATATCAGCAATACTGTGGCTGTTTTTAATACTCAAAGCGTATGATGGAGAGTTTTACAAGTTACCGATTGCAGGAGATCTGGCTGAAGTATTTCTGAATCAATGATGGGATTTGAGATCACAACCCGGATGTCAGGTCAAGTAATGCGGATTTGGGATCTTCTGCCTTTACGACTCCTGATGCCAGTAGTACGCCTTCAGTGCCAAGTTCTATGGCCGCTTTGACGTCCTCACCGGTTGAAATACCTGCACCGCACAAGATAACAGCATCTTTGTGGATATCTTTTACAATCTTCACCGTATTTTCAACTACTTCTGGCTCTGCCTTCGATACCGGTATACCTGATCCGATCAACGCAGGCGGTTCTACTGCGATGGCATATGGTTTCAGTGCAGCAACTGCTGCACTGACAGCCTCGTTATTTGTACAGATTATCGTTGCGAGGTCGAGCTTTTTTGCCTTTGTTATGATGCTGTCAATATCGGCTATCTTAATTCTGTGCTCTGAGTGGTTAACAAGAGTGCCGACAGCACCGGAAGCTTTCACAGATTCCATGGTAACCCATCCCGTCTGACTGCCGGGGTCAGCTGCATCGGCATGCTGCGCAAAACAGGGTATTTTAACTTCTTTTGAGATCCATGCAAGATCGATCTGCTGTGGACATATACAGATATTTACGTCAGTCTCTTCTGCCGCCTCTTCACACGCCTTCGCAAGTTTGTAACCGCTCTCACCCATCGATTCATTGTATGCCTTCACATTTAAAACAATTATAGGTGTTTTGATCATTGCAAGAGACTTTACCTGACCTGTTATATATCTTTTCCCTTAGGCGGCTTTGCACTTAATAGTCGTGTGGTGTGCAGGTGTGCAGCCTTAAAGAACCAATCTTGACCCCGAAGTCTGAGCTTAAAGTGATTTTAGGTGTAACCCACATTCCGCAGTAAAAATTATAGTATAAGACATTAATTTTTGATTAATTTTAAGTACTACTTTCACCATACATATTAATGGCGATATTATGAATATAAGTGATTTACAACGCCAATATAAGGCGGAAAAAGACTCAAATGTCCGTGAGAGGTTGCTCATGATCATCTGGCTCTCAAAGGGAAAGACGACTTACGAGGTAGCA
>JAXHTJ010000297.1:0-1316 GCA_034190245.1 Halobacteriota archaeon
TCTTGCCTTATTCGGTGATTTTTTCACACAGTCCTTCCAGAGGGTCAAGTCATTTTGCCAGATTTTATTTCTCTGGTATGTCCCTATAGCCAGAATAAGGGCAATGAAGACAAAAGAGAAGACCACGGCTGTTTTTATCGGTTTATCTGCCTTTGCATTTGCTTGGCCAAGCAAAGAGGCAAAGAGAAACCCTCCTGTTGTTATAGCAAGAAAAAAGCAGACTGAAGGGAGATAGACCCTGTGCTCAAATACCATCTCAAGCGGGATGATAGAGGACTCTAAGACAAGATTGATAAAGAACCAGAATATACAAAAACAAAGAAGAAGCGTGTATCTGTTTACGTCGTTGCTTTTATGTAACCCATGGCTTTTGTATCGTATCATTGTGATCGTGGCAATTAGAATCGACCCAAAGATGAAGAGCATAGAAAGAAGAGTGGTTATCGGATCGAACATAGAACGCGAAACCTCAATGTCATGGTCGAGATTGAGCCTGTCTGGATGGGGGTAAAAAAGCAAAGAGATATAAAAAAAAACCACACGAAATTGGGTCAACACTCTCTCATAAGGGCTGAAGTTCCTTTGAACATACCCTTCACGTATCTTATCAAATGGATCAGTACCAAGGTAAAAAATAAGAGCAAAAGCGAAGAGTGCGATTACAGGCCAAATCCAGAATGTGAGACATCTTTTGAAAAAACCGAGATTTAAATCTTGAAAGAAGAACCATTCATAAAGCAGGATAATCAAAGGAAGAGTGATTGCGATCTCTTTGGAGCCAAGGGATACAACCCATGATATGATACAGCCTATAAAGAACAGCCATCGTTTAAAGGCAGTGTTTGTAAGCCTTGCATAGATATAAAAGAGCAGTGAAAGCATGTAGAACATCACTGCCATTGAGTTCATCCTCTGCACTATATACGTTACAGACTGGATCTGTATGGGATGAGAGAGCCAAAGAAGTGATGTAATAAAGGCAGGGATTTGATATTGCCAATATCCTTGTCTTTCCTGCATTGAAGATCCTTCCCCAAAAAGAAGGCGTAAGGTGACAAGTGAAAAAAGATAGATCAGTATCGCATTTATAAAATGGATGACTGTGTTTACGATATGATACCCTGTCACATCATACCGGTGAAGATAGTAATTTATGGCAAAGCTGATATTTGCAAAAGGCCGGTTTGCACAGGGGCTTTTAAGTCCCGCATCTGTTATCTTGCTCATGTCGAGGCTGGTCAGACGGATATGGGGGTTGCCCTTTATGTTTTGCGTATCATCGAATACAAAGGGAACTTCGAGTGTATTTGAATAGC
>JAXHTJ010000298.1:0-1310 GCA_034190245.1 Halobacteriota archaeon
CAAATAGGCTTCTCGCAAGATCCGCAGGGAGTACAAATGTTCTCACCTTCGTAAGACCTAGTAAGTCCTGGTAGAACTTGTCGCTATTCTCAACGGATCTGGATGTAAGTGCAACATGATTTAAGACGTGGCTCATACTTAAGATGATCTACCTCATCCGAAAAAGCTCTTTCTGAGTCTCTCAAAAAATCCATTATCTGATGAGACGTCCTTTGTTGGGGTATCTCCTTGTATGACTGTCCCTGAAGATCCGTCGATTAGTATTCTATACCGGCAACCTCCGTACTCGTACCAACTTTCCCAGATGCAAGAATAGACCAGATATACCTCTTTTATATCAAGAGTTGTTTCTAATCGCGTGATCACCTCAAGATCAGAGGAGAGTTTGTCCTTGAAGTATTCATCTATCTCTCCCTTTGTAGCCGATCTTGCATCTTCTTCATCCATCTGTGAATTGTAAAAAATGGCACCCTTGCAGACAGTGGATGACGCGATTACAGTTCTTTCATCAAGTGGGATGTTATATTTAAGTGTTGGAAAATCGTAAGTTCTTGTCCCTAGAATCTTCCAGTTGTAACCCCTTTCAAGAAGACCGTTCTTTGAGATCTCTTCTCCGTTTTCGGTACTTCGTCCTTCGTATCGAGAGTTTGCCTTCAAGTCTATAATGAAGAAGGGTAAGTAAAAGAGCCGGGGATCTAAGAGTGTGGAACCGGTTGCAAGGTCCCTCACCTCGTGGAATTCCGCACCCATCCAATCTCTTATTATCCTGGGGATATCCTCTTGACCCTTTTTTGATGGTATCACACTTGCCTTAATAGTAAGTCTTCTTCCGGTAACGGGATTTTGCGATGTCCCGCAGTTCAAACAAGTTACTATGGCATCATCTGATCCTGCCTGCTCAAGTTTGGTTTTGCATCCCGGACAGCTCAGTTGAGCCGCCACTTTGCATTCTTCCATGTTCTTTTTTAACTTTTTTGGACCTTACCTTAGTAGAGTGAAGAGAGATGTTTTATCCTCTTGACCATATTGGGGTGTGTGCTCATAAGCTCCATCAACTTATCTGTTGTGCCGAGTTTGACCTTCATATCGCTTAGCACCCTCAATTCATTCATATCGATGGTACCACTCATATCGGCATCTATCTGCCTGAGCTCATTTATCTCATATCGGGACCTAGAGGGATCGTTCGCGAAGAAGGCTTTGAAACCTTCTGCCTGCTTTAAGGCTTCTTTTGGTGCTCTTGCACTACCGTAGACCAACTTGTATAGAGCTGTTGCAAGGTGGTGTGGCTGATTTCCAAGATCGATACT
>JAXHTJ010000299.1:0-1291 GCA_034190245.1 Halobacteriota archaeon
CTAATACTTAGTATAATAATAAAACTATTTAAACTATCAAGTTAATACCAAGTTACCAAGTTTATCCAAGGTGACGAGGTATGTGTGAAGAGAGTAACTGCCAGGACAGGTCCGGTTGTCTATGCCCGGTTCGAGGTATAATCGATATTGTGAGCAAGAAATGGACAATGTGTATTGTAAGTCACCTGGATATTGACAAGCCTTTAAGATACAATGAAATAAAGAATGGGATCGGTTCTATCAGTCCAAAATCACTATCTGACACCCTTAAACTTCTTGAAAAGGAGGGGCTCATCAAAAGAGTTGTATATCCTGAAACTCCTCCACGAGTCGAGTACTTGTTAACAGAAGATGGGAGAGATCTGAAGGTTGCGTTGATGCCACTGCTCGGATGGGTACAAGAAAGTGAGGGGAGATCTTCCTAGGGTTAAAGATATCTCATAGTCTATAGTAATCGGCTTTTCTATTCTTTTTTGAGGTATTCACCCTGTTCTTGTAAGTCCTATCTGTAAAGATATAGATGCTATCGAGCTTGTTCTGCCTCACAGGCTCTTCAACATTGATCCAGACATTTATCGGTTTTTCTTCAGTTGCTTTTCTTGTCTCGTTTATGAACTTACCGGAGTTCGATTCGATCTTGCGAATCTTCTGGTGGAAGTAGGTATCTGACTCCGAATTACCCATGACAAGAACCTCCTGCCCTCGCTTCAATATACCGTTCGTCAGTCTGATCTTCGCTTTCTTGTCTCTACCTTCCTTGGTTGAGTACTCTATTACACAACCCATCTCAATCAGCCGCCAGTGCGAGAGATTAGTGGGGCTTTTGTGCTGATGGTCCACTTCGGTGACACGGTTGAGGTAAAAACCGTGTGTGAATCCCCTGTTATAAACCTTCTTAAGTTCAAATATCCACCTTCCAACCTTCTTCTTCGAGAATGTTCCATCGTAATAGGCATCGATTGCTTCACGATAGCACCTTGAGACAACATCCACGTAGTGAGGTTCACGCATCCGCCCTTCGATCTTAAAAGATACAATTCCAGCGTCGATCATCTCCGGGATGAACTCGATCATACACATATCACGTGAGTTGAGAAATCGAACGCCGTCGTAGATATACTCATTAGACTCGTTGTCTGTTAGTGTCCACTCGCGACGGCATGGTTGGACACACCGGCCCTTGTTTGCAGAATTTTCACCGTGACAGACGTCCATAGAGAAATAGCAGCGTCCTGATACCATCGTACACATCGCACCGTGGACGAATGCCTCTATCTCTGTTTTTGTTAAG
>JAXHTJ010000300.1:0-1289 GCA_034190245.1 Halobacteriota archaeon
AGATGGTTTGGGTGGAAAGTGTGGCAAAGAAGAGAGGATAGGATTGATACTGCCGTGACTTGTACCAACATTTGGCATAATATGCTAAACCTGTTCACGGATTAATTTTGTCCCACAGCCCGAAAATCCAAGAAAAACGTCGGTTATTCTTTAGGAAAGATATATTTTTTACATATTCATTCGACAATTTTCAACCGTGAAAACCGACAGAAGAAAAAAAGATAACTTTAATACTCACCGGATCACTTCTTATATACCCAACCGTGGGAGAGATCCCGCAGGAATGTGGCCCTGAATGCAGGGCTGAACCCTAAAAGGTGAAGAAAGATGGCAAAATCGTTTTATAGATACATATCTGAAGCTTGGGCAAGACCAAAGGACTCTTATGTCGATGAGCTGAGGTGGTCACGCCTTCAGAAGTGGCGCAGAGAGCCAACTGTTGCCAGAATAGAGAGACCAACCCGATTGGATCGGGCCAGATCATTGGGTTACAAGGCAAAGCAGGGAATAATCGTTGCCAGAACGAGGATTAGGCGGGGAAGCAGGCGAAAATCAAGATACATTCGTGGAAGAAGAACGAAGCACATGGGTATGCACAAGATCACACCCGCAAAGAGCCTGCAAAGGATCGCTGAAGAGCGTACTGCAAGGAGATTTCCGAATCTTGAGGTATTGAACTCATACTGGGTTGGTGAAGATGGCAGACACAAATGGTTTGAAGTGATACTCGTTGACCCGAACCACCCTGTGATAAAATCCGACCCGAACCTGAACTGGATCTGTGATCCTTCAAACAAGGGAAGGGCTTTCAGGGGTAAAACAAGTGCCGGTAAGAGAGGTAGAGGCCTCAACAATAAAGGTAAAGGGACTGAGAAGATAAGACCGAGCATAAGAGCAAATCAGAGCAGAGGTAAATAAGACTCCTATTGACCATGCGAATAGCAGTTTTAAACAAAGACAGATGCCAACCGGTGAAGTGCGGGAAGGAGTGCAGTATTTACTGTCCCATGGTGCGCACGGGGGATGAGACAGTAGTCTTTGGTGATGATGGTAAACCGTTGATCTCGGAAGAACTCTGTGAAGGATGCGGTATATGTGTAAAGAAATGCCCATTTAGGGCCATTACGATCATAGGTCTACCAGAAGAATTAAAGCGCAGAGAGACCCATAGATATGGGCCAAATGCGTTTGTGCTTTACGGTTTACCGATTCCTACCAGGGGAAGAGTCACCGGTATTCTGGGACCCAACGGCACAGGGAAGAGCACGGCAATAAACATACTTTCAGGC
>JAXHTJ010000301.1:0-1286 GCA_034190245.1 Halobacteriota archaeon
AAGATTCCGATGCAATCTTGATAGTCGAGGGTAGAGCAGACGTATTGCAACTACTGAAGTACGGGATAAAGAACACCGTTGCAGTGGAGGGTACGAACATACCCGATTGTATTGCAAAACTGAGCAGAAAGAAGACAGTCACGGTATTCACCGATGGTGATAGAGGTGGAGATCTCATATTAAAAGAACTACTCCAGGTTGCGGAGGTCGACTATGTAGCAAGAGCCCCGGATGGAAAAGGTGTCGAGGAGTTGACCCAAAAGGAGATAGTAAAATCCCTGAGAAACAAGGTTCCAGTCGAGCAGGTGATAGATGTCAAAGAGCAGAACAATAAGAGGCGATCATCACCAAAGAGGAGGGTACTGTCATTCACAAGGCCCGAAGATGAAGAGATAACACAGAGCGCTCCCAAGGATGAAGAGAAGGCAAAAAAGGTAGAAGTTAAACCGAAACAGCAGACGAGCATGGATTCCGGCCTGAAGACTCATGCAGACGAGCTTAACGGGACGATGAGTGCAAGACTACTCGACGGTGAAAAGAAGATCCTAAAAGAGGTAGCAGTCCGTGATCTTGCGGATGCACTCAAATCATCAGAAGGGGTCAAGGATATAATCTTTGATGGAGTGATAACCCAGCGCATACTGGACATAGCAGCCGAAAAGGGTGTCAATTGCTTGATAGGGGCCAAGATGGGCAACGTAGTCAAGGCACCAACATCGGTAAAAGTTATGACGGTTGGGGAGTTGTAAGAAAGGTCTGAGCGGTGCAGTTTGGGATGGTTTTTTAATGCTTGAACTGCATATTGTATTAAGAGATGGAGTTCGATAAGAGATGCAGCTTTTGCTAATCCATTCTGATTATATGAGCTACGAGGCAAAGAAGAGTACACCTGTAGCTGAAGACATTGATGAACTACTGAAGACGGGTCGAATGGAAGATAATCTCACGGCTTTTGTTGCTGTTGAGAGTGTCGATGAAAATGATCCTGAAGGATCGATAAAAAAAGCTACTGAGACGATAAAGGAGGTCACGTCGCAGGTCAACACAAGTAGGGTGATGCTATATCCTTACGCTCATCTCAGTTCCGATCTTGCATCCCCTAAGGCGGCTGTATCTATACTGAGAGGCATTGAAGAGTTGATGGGCGCCGATCTTGAGGTAAAAAGGGCGCCTTTTGGCTGGTATAAATCTTTTGAGATAAGTTGCAAGGGTCATCCACTCTCGGAGCTTTCACGATCGATAAAACCAGATGGAAGTGGAGATGGTTCTGAAGCGATCTCAGAGGC
>JAXHTJ010000302.1:0-1280 GCA_034190245.1 Halobacteriota archaeon
GTTGAAATAAAGAAAAATGAAAAGGAGTTATTGGAAGATCGACAGTACTGGTGGTGGGCAGAGAAGAAGAGATCCCCTAGGCTCAATTATTTGAGGAAGGGGGTATGGTCCAAGGCCACCAAGGGCTCAAGCTGGCTGCCTGGTGTGAAGATGGACCTCGAAAATGCACGTCGACAGACCCAGGTATTCAGAGAAGCGTCTCCATCCGAGCCGTTTATTATCACCAGAGCTAGGGCTTTAGCTGCTGTGCTTGATAATATGCCAGTCTTTATCACCGATCATTCGAGAATCGTGGGATACCCCGGTTCTGCTCCACATCTTCTCACATGGATACCTACAGGTTCTTCTACTCTCAATGACGACACAATAAACGATCGTACAGGCGTTATTCCTGATGAGGAGTTGGAAGAGGCAAAAGGGATTGAGAGGTTTTGGAAGGGGAGAACCTATGAAGATAAATTTATTCAGTATCAAAGCCGCAAGGAGAGAGTAGTAGGGCTCATGGCAGATTATGCCGCCCCTGGCAGGGATATCGTTGTAATGGATTATATAGTGCCTCAGCCTGACTGGATGTACCAGGGGTTTGATTCGATAATCGAAACAATCGATGAGAATCTGAGAGATGCGGAAAAGAAGATGCGCGATTCTCCCACCGCAAAAGAGCAGGTCTCTTACATGGAGAAGGTCGACACGTGGAAGGCCATGAAGATCTGTTTAGAGGCCACGATCAGATATGCAAGACGATTAAGCAGGCTGGCTAAGATTCTCGCAGAGAATTTCGAGACCGATCCGAAGAGGAGACAAGAGCTGTTACAGATAAGTGAGACTTGTGATAAAGTTCCGGCTAAATCGCCTGAGCATCTGTGGGAGGCGATTCAATTCGATCACATTGTACAGGTGGCGTACAGGCTTGAATGGCACAATGGTTCATGGCAGTGTCGTTATGATTATTGGCACTGGCCTTTCTATAATAAGGATGTCATCGAAGAGAAGAATCTGACCAGGGATGATGTAATAGAGTATTGTGCAGAGTGGTTGATTACAGCTTATTCGTTCGGCAGGGCGTATCCTCGAGCGGGTCGAGAGGCCCTACAGGGCACTCCCGGGCCCTATGTGTGGACTATCGGAGGAGTGACTGAAGATGGTGAGGATGCCTGCAATGACTTGACAGATTGTTATCTGGAAGCAGCCCTTTTAGCGAGGGTATGCGATCCGACCTTTGGGTTTCGCTATTCATCTAAAACACGAACAGAGACATTGCGCCGGGTATTCGAGTGCAT
>JAXHTJ010000303.1:0-1276 GCA_034190245.1 Halobacteriota archaeon
TGGCAGCCAGCTTGACTCTCATTTTTGTTTTAATCCCTCTTTCCCTTTCTCTGCCACGGAGTTTATTAGTGAAATAAACCCTAAAATATTCATTCGTTATACTTGCAATGAACGCGGACTGATAAAGGGCGTAACGAAGATAAGCTTTACCCCTTTTTGATAGCACTGGCTCTGATGATTCTGAAGTGCTCCCGCTCCGACTGGCGCTGAGGTCCAGTCCGGCCATTTTTAAAACCTGTTTCCCTGCACTAAAGCGAAAAGGATTTCCTATAGCGCCAAGGACCTTTGAAGAGATATCCGGCCCGAACCCGGGAATGGTCAGAAGAAATTTATATTCCGGGAAATTTAAGCAAATATCTTTAATTTGATCCTCTACGGCCTTGATGGCCTTTTTAATATGTTCCAGATCTCCAATCATTATCTTCGCCTCAAAGTCCAGTACTCCTCCGGCTTCGCATCCAATAGAGCAGATGGCCGTTTCCCAAATGGCCCGCAGCCTTCTTTTCTGGTTGATGTTCATATTCCTGGGAGCGATTAGTTTCATAAAGTCTTCATACCTGAACCCTGAAATGACCGCCGGGTCTAGACACCACTTCACTATGGCCAAACCCTCCGAACCAATACCGTAATACTTATCCAACTCAGGGAAATATTGTGCGATCAGATGATTGCGGATCCTGACTCTTGTGCTGTGTTCCTGTTTTTTCAATCGCCTCTTCAGTGAGAGTAAATTTCGTAGATCTCGTATTTCCAAGGATGGGTAATCATAATAAAGACATTTGCCTTGTGAGATCAAATCTCCCACATTAGCCGAATCCTTTGTGTCGTTCTTATCCCATCGACCATCGAGCAACTCACGGTTTTTATTAACCGAGACACCTGAAACCAGAACAACCTCTTCTCCATTTTTGATGAGATACTCCCCCAGAGGTTTATGGTAATTAGCCGTGGGCTCCATTCCATAAACAACCTTTTCAAGGTCGTTCTCAACTTTGAGGGCTTCAGCCTGGCCTCTCAGTCTTTCAAAACCCTCTCTGCTATTATCAAAGATCAATCGCCTTAATAGTGTCTTTCCTGTAGCAGTGCCAAAGAAAGCATTGTGTTTATTCTTTGCCACATCAATTCCCACAAGAAGATGATTGTTTGATCCTCTGATTTCTTTTTTCAATTGATGGTATGCTATAACTCTGCTATCCTCTTTGTCGTTCATCTGAAACCTCCTTTTTAAGTTTGATTGTTCTTGTGAGCATTATTACTTAACAGGAGGTTTCTTTTT
>JAXHTJ010000304.1:0-1260 GCA_034190245.1 Halobacteriota archaeon
TTTGCGGGATCTATTGGAATCTCTCCACTTATCCTAACTGTTTTCGTTTCGCCAGTGATGTATTCATCATTTCTACCTATAGCCATGATAGTCCCCCCTTGTATACGAACAGCAGAACGTAGTGTATCCGTATCAGAACCAGTATTTGTCACTGTTATGTCAGTTACCAGAGTTTCACCCAATTTTATGACCGGATTTTCTGTATATACACCACCTGCCGCGACTACAACCTGAACTGGTTTATAATCATCTCCTAGGATATTTACATCTCCTATATCAAGAATAGAGCCTATAGCACCCTTTAATTTTCCGACTATGGTGAATAGAGTGATATTCTCTCCTTCAGATTGTTGTATTGTATCAACTACTCCAACGCCAGTTGTTTCATTCAAGGTTTTTGTATATGATGTGGTATCTAGATCCCCGGAAAAAACCCCAATTGTTTGAAAGTTTTCTGTATGTGACACATTCACATACGCACCACTGATATTATCTATACCGCGTACCACAATCGGTATAGCCACAGTTGATCCTTGCACTGCGTACGCAGTAGGTACTTCTATAGTCGCCATCTGTACTTCTGCTGCTGATACAGCAGATACGGCCATCATTCCAGTCACAAATATAGTCATTAGTGACATTACAATGACCCCCCATTTAATTCCATTATGTTTCATTCTTCCACCTTTCATTCTTCCTCCTCAAAATCAATGTCTTCTAACAGTTTCGATTTTCTGAAAAGTCTTGATAAGATCAACTGCTTCATAATGTCTGTGTCTGTTAGTATCTCTTTTTCTCTATCATTCATTTTTACCTCACATCATTCCACGGTGCTGATATTTGTTTTATTTGTTTTTCATTGAGCAAGTATCTCCCTTTAATTATTTTTTCAACCTCTTTTCTTGTTTTTGAAAGAGAAAGATTTGAATAGCTAAAATTATCGTATACTTCCTCATGAATGATTCTGACTAGATCGTGTGTCGTTTCCGGGGGGTTTGTGTATAGTTTCAGTTTGAAAAAGGTAAGATCTTTAGAACATTTTTCATAATTCATTTTCTTCCTCGTTGATGTGTACAGCCATATTCAACTTTTGTGTCACAGTTATGGTCCCAGGTGGGAGTATTTCTTCATATGCTTTTAGTTTTTTTGCATCTAGTTCTTTGACGAGACTCAAAGCTCTGTTTTTATATATGAAATCTATTGCATTTGAGATGCTAGTCACAGCTACTTGATCTGTCTTTCTGAAGTTGAGCTTCAGTA
>JAXHTJ010000305.1:0-1254 GCA_034190245.1 Halobacteriota archaeon
GAGACAACTCGCAGGATTGGTTTTCCATGCAAAACTGGACCCCTCATGAGTCCACGGAACACGGAAAACCAATCCTGCGAGTCATCTTGACAAAATTAACGATTTGGCTCGAAGGCCATAAATATTATCAAGTGCATGCACCCGAACTTCCCCGCCCCTGTCGCTCTAGGGAAGCCGGTTTATGCTGGTGTTGTGCCGTATAAGATATGACAGATGATTTGAAACAGTTCTACGCCGAATTAACTTCGCTGTATCACCTTATCTACCCGGACTGGCATAGTAGTATGGAGCGACAGTCGTGCATGCTTGACTCTGTAATTCGGGAGATGTGGGGGCAAGACGTAACCAATATACTTGACGTATCCTGCGGAATAGGCACCCAATCCCTCGGCCTTGCCAAGCTTGGTTACCAAGTCACAGCGTCTGACGTGTCACCAGACGCAGTCGAACGCGCCAAACGTGAGGCGCAAGCGCAACGTCTCTCAATTGACTTCTCCGTAGCAGATATGCTTGAGTCTTTCAATCATCACGCACGCCAGTTTGACCTCGTCGTCTCGTGTGACAACTCAGTCCCACACATTCTAACGGATGGCGGCATTCTCCAAGTCTTCAAGCAGATGTATTATATTCCCTGGAAAAAGTGGACACGGTGTTAAGCCGCCATTTTAAAGATCTCGTATTGACAAGGGTTCATATACTGTAAAGCCGAATGACGACGTTGTCTATTATAAAATAATTCGATGTAATCGAACAGGCTAGCTTTTGCCTCTTTACGGGTATTGTTCTGTATGCCCATTCAGTCTTTAGAGAATGGAAGAAGCTCTCCATTGGGGCATTGTCCCAGCAGTTGCCTTTACGGCTCATGCTGCATATTAAGCTTTGTTTCAGGATGATTACAGATGGCCATATTGAGGGCATTCAGAGTTAATTCCTGAGTCATCCTATTATTCATGGCCCAGCCCTTAATACGTCGTGATCAAAGGTCCATTACAGAAGCAAGATATAACCATCCTTCAGAAGTTGATATATAGGTTATATCAGCCATCCATACTTTATTAGGTTCTTTGACATTAAAATCTTGTTTCAGAAGGTTCGGAGCAACAGGAAACTCATGTTTTGAGTCTGTAGTAGCCAACTATAGCATACCTTCTTTTTTCTTGACACTGGCGACCCTGTTTTGACTGCATGAGAAGCCTTTATCATTAAGTTCCTCATGTATTCTGGGAGATCCATAAACCTTTTTGAATTTATCCA
>JAXHTJ010000031.1:0-20022 GCA_034190245.1 Halobacteriota archaeon
TCGAAAATCTCCTATTTATCGGCATGACCATATTACAGGACCAAAAGATTCAAGTTAGATATGATCAAATATTTATGTCAGTGAGTATAGGGTGTTGGGGGTTTGTAGGTAAACTTAGTTAGGTGCGTAGCCTATAAAACACGGAAAGTTATGTTATAATGGGTTGGGTGTGGGTTTTGAAAATGTTTGGGTGTTTAATTTTACTGAGGAATGTGGGGTCAACCTTTTGACAAAAGCCCACAAAAGCTCCGCTACTTAGAAGAGTATAGAAAATATTCCACGCCGTAATATATCCATCCGCCAGATACGATATATCCTGCTTTTCCGAGTATTTGGATGGCTCTTCTTATCTCCAATTCCATCGATTCTGATGACGGTAGTTTGACCTGCTTTTTATCAAATCCTTCCTCTAGGTAGCATTCTTTTGTGATTAATAGATAGTGTATTATGCTAAGGATCTTTCTTGCAAGGGCTGCAATAGCCACTTTGTACCCTTTCTTAGTTTTATTCTGAGATAGAACTCTCTAAGCGATGTTTTACTCCTGCTTGCACATTGAGCCACCTGAAACATGGTCTTTCTAAGCCATTTCGAGCCTTTCTTTGTTCTTCCGGTGAGGTTCTTACATCCAGACTGGTAGACACTAGGAGCAAGCCCAGCCCATGATGCCAGTTCTTTTGGAGATGAAAATCTGTCGATATCGCCTATTTCTGCAAATATTTCCCAGGCAGCCGTCTTTCCAACCCATGGGACGCTCATAATTATCTCTAGATCACTTTTCATGGTATCTGTTCGCTCAGAGATCTTTTTTTCGATCTTCACAACTTCTGAATCGAGCATTTCTATCATTCCCATGCATTGCTCCAATAAGAACATATCACACTCGCAGATATTGCCACTTATAGCTTCTTCTATCCGTTCTCTGTCTATTCGCCAGTTTCCTATACCTTCTATCAGTTCCTCCAATTCTCTTCCACTGATTAACCCATTCAGAATTTCTAAGCCCGTTTTACCGAATATATCGGTTAAAACAGTGGCGAGCCTTATGTTTGCCCTCTCCAATATCTTGTGAACCCTGTTTTTGAAGTCTGTTCTCGTTTGAACGATCTTTGTTCTGAGCCTTGTAAGATCTCGGAGGTCTCTTATCTCTTTTTCGGGCATATATGATGGTTTTATCAGGTCACTCCTTAGAAGCTTAGCCAACCACTCTGAATCAGATTCATCTGTCTTTCTTCCTGGTATCTGCTTCACCTGATACGAATTAGCAATAACTATGTCTATTTCATTTTGTAAAGCCACGTATATCGGAACTTAGTATACTCCTGTTGATTCTATGGCTGCTCTTTCACAGTTATTTTTATTCAGCCATCTTCTGAACTCAAGAATGCATTTATGGTTGTAGAATACTAACTACCTTCATATCTTCGTCTTCTGCTAGTAGGGTTGTAACGAAGAACTCTTTATGCACATCTATACCACAGACAATATTTTTATATGTCATCTTACACACTTTTTTAATGTCAGGGATGAGGGCTGTCTCATGTTTGAGCAACTTACTATACGTGCTAAAGGCGCATTCATCTAAGCGCTTATGGGGTGATGACCGGCTTTTTTCACGGGTTTTTACCCAAAGTTTGAGCGGTCTGGTACCGCATCCTTAGATATGATAATGTAATAGATATGGAAGAAGTTTAAGGGATAAGGAAGAAGTTTAAGGGTTAATCTGGGTGGATTTTCATAGCAAGTTTAATTATGAACACACATGCACAACCCATGGCCAAAAGCTTTATCTCATTGTCATTTTAAATATCGGGAATTGGTGTTGAAATTTAATTGGGAGTTGGCTCTATGGGGTTATTGAAAAGGTTTGTCGGTTGTATTTTGCTCACCATTATGCTTGCAGTAATTGCAAGTGCTGTCTTCAATTATATGGGAAATATATTCGATTACGACGAACCTGTTGAAGTTAATCTCAGCTTAACTGTACCTGATGTTCCCACATACTCACCGCATAAGTTTGAGAATAAACCGGTTGCCAAGGCCAGGTCGGGAAATGGATTTAGTTTAAGCATTGAAAGCATGAAATCTGAATTTTACGAGTATTACGGCGGCATTATAAAGATCTGGGTTGAGAACAAAGGGAGTAGACCACTCTTCATCTATGAGTATGGGATAAAACCTGATTTTATGCCCAAGAATGAATGGAGATCATCATCTACAGGAAAGAGGGTGGACCCTGGTGAAAAGAGATTGTTGGGACTCAGAAATCTGGGAGCAACATCTGTTGTAGTCGAAGATGGTGTTATGACTTACACCGCTAAATATGGCTTTTCCCTGATGGAAAGAAGAGACGACGGGAAGTGGTATGATCATGGAACGGTCTTTACAGATCCCTTAACCATAGAGGTTAAACCTGCCATAAAAGACACTGAAAAAGAATACGTGAAGAACCCAAGATTCCTCTTTAATGAGATAAATAGACTCGTCAACTCAAGCGATCCCGGGGTGATAAAGATCGAGAAAAAAATTTCAGATAGATATCCTCAAGGTTACAATATGTATCAGGTATGTGCGCTCTTCGATTATGTTTCGGGAAAAATCGAATATTTGCCCGACCCAGAGGATCTGGAGGTCTGGCAAAGACCAGATGAGACTCTTCAGTTGGGAAGAGGTGATTGTGAGGATTATGCTATTCTTATGGCATCATTGATAGAGGCAGCTGGCGGTAATGCAAGAATTTATTTGACGGAGGATCATGCATTTGCGGCAGTTTATATTGGAAACGAGACGGTCAGGATCGATGAGGCTATCAGAACTTATTACAACACCCCCGCCACCGTATACTTTATAACAGATGATTATGGCTCTTGGCTAATATTAGATACTGTGAGTGGTTTTTATACCGGAAACTTACCTGTGGGCGCAAAGCCTTCGGAGATGGACTGGAACTTCGAGAATACGAATACAATTACAATCATTGATATTGTTTAACCTAATTAAGGCTTCAAAATCAATTATTCTTTTAAAGTTTCAAGGAGATATATAGACTATATTGTCACCTCTGACCACAGCCGTGCCCAATTTTCGTAAAACTTCACCGTCCATCAGTTCCTCAGCGTTATCCAGTATCACATTCATGTGAATGTCATAGCCTTGAAGCTCACCCCTAAACATACGCCCTCCCTTAAGTCTTATGATTACAGGCGATTTCAGCGATTCATTTAAAACATCCAATGGTTTTTGACTCATCGTTCTCCTCCAGACTATTATATATCAACTCAAATATATATGCCTTGGCGTATAATATTAAATATGTCGAAATGGAAATTGGAAAATGAAGGTTAAATCAAGACACTATCTGCGCAAAAGTGCCGCTAAAAAGATGATAAGGGAAGTTAAAACCGCCTTCGGAGAGGAGATAAGTCGGTTTGAGGGTGCGAAGATAGAGATAGTAGAAACTGACTGTGAATATGACATCATACTTATTGATGGGGAGCCTATTTTGTTTATCTTTGATGGGGTGATCTTTCCGACCGTCAAAGGTGCATCAGAGATTATTGCCAAGAATAGAAAGGTGGTTATAGATATGGGGGCAGTAAAGTACATCGCCAAAGGTGCAAATGTAATGTGCCCGGGTATAACATATGCCGATGAGGAGATAAGAAAAGGAGATCTTGTAGTCATAACAGATGAGACGCATGATAAGGCAATTGCCATCGGTAGGGCGCTGATCTCCGGGGATAGAATGGTGGCAAAAGAGGGTAAGGCCGTAAAGTGTATACATTATGCAGGCGATAAACTCTGGAATTTTATAAGTACACTTCAGGATTGATCAAGATAAAAGGTCTCTTCACTCAAGTTCGGTTCCAATCGGCCCGATCTCCTTTATCTCTTCGACGAAGCTTTCCACAATATCTGCGAACTTCTGACCTTCGGCAGCCGAAAGCCACTCAATGCGAAGCCTTCTCTCATGGAAGCCCATGCTCTTTATGATGTGCTTCAGAATATCGATTCTTCGCTTTGCATCATAGTTCCCTTGAACGTAGTGACACTCATCAAGCCTACATCCAGTTACTAAAACGCCATCTGCTCCACCTTCAAAAGCCTCCAGGACAAATTTCGGATTGACTCTTCCGGCACACAGCACCCTTATAACTCGGACATTCGTTGGGTACTGTATCCTCAGAGAACCTGCAAGATCTGCTGCTCCATATGAGCACCAGTTACATAAGAAGGCAATGATATACGGATATTCGCTCTTCGGAAAAGCAGCATTTATCTGGGACGTTATCTGTTCATCAGTGAAGTTCTTCATCTCTATTGCACCGGTTGGACAGGCAGCAGCACATGATCCACATCCCTTGCATGAAAGCTCATCCACATGCGCTTTTTTATCTATAATTTTGATGTTCTCGAATTTGCATACATCCACGCACAGTTTACAGCCGTTGCAGATATCCTCAATAACATGGGCACTCATCGGATCAAGCTCGATCTCTCCTTTCCCGAGCAAACTCTGCACCCTTGATGAAGCCGCATAACCCTGGGCTATAGAGCTCTGAATATCCTTAGGACCAGTTGCGCATCCGGCAATAAATACACCACTTATCTGTGTATCCATAGGGTTCATCTTGATATGCAGAGGCGCGAAGAATCCATCCGGATTTTTTGCCAAGTTCAAGACACTCGACAACTCAAGAGAGCCTTCTGAAGGGATTAAACCGTTTGCAAGAACCACCATATCAAAATCTTCTCTGTATATTTCGTCCATTGTTGTATCTTCATACCACAAAGCAACCTTGCCTTCTTCCGACTCCTCAGCGGATGAGACTCTACCCCTCGTATACTTTATACCCATCTTCTGGGTCTTCAGGTAGTACTCCTCGTAGCCCTCTCCAGATGCCCTTATATCGGTGTAGAATATGGTGATATCAGTATCAGGATACTGCTCTTTCATGAGATAAGCATTCTTCATCGATGCCATGCAGCAGACCCTGGAGCAGTAAGAATTAGTATTCTCATCCCTCGATCCCACACATAATATGAAGGCAATCTTCTCCGGAATCTTGCGATCTGAGATCCTCAGAACCTGCCCTCTCGTTGGCCCTGAAGCGTTCAGCATCCGTTCAAATTCCATGTTCGTTACAACATCCTTAAGATGTCCATACCCGTACTCGCTCTTGATGGTTGCATCGAATAAATCGTATCCAGTTGCAACGATTATACCACCGACGTTCAGTTCTATCTCCTCTTCTTTTTGATAATAATCGATGGCATCAGCCTCACATGCTTCCTCGCACAGCTTACACCCTACACAACTTTTTGGATCTATCACGGCAACAAGCGGGATAGACTGCGGTATCGGAAGGTATATGGATCTTCTCGATCCTATACCAAAATCACTCTCATTTGGAACTTCAATCGGGCATACATCCGCGCAGATGTCTATGCATCCCTTGCACTTCTCCTCATCCACGAACCTTGGCCTTCTTCTTACCTTGACCTTGAAGTTTCCTACAGATCCATCGACTGAGACGAGATCGGAATTTGTGAAGAGTGTTATATTCTGATCGGTTGAGACGTCCACCATCTTCGGGGCCAGGACACAGATGGAGCAGTCATTTGTGGGAAAGACCTCATTGAAGAGGGCCATATGACCGCCGATGGTTGGTGATCTTTCAACCATAAAAACCTTGATACCCGCTTTTGCAAGATCCAGAGCCGCGTGTATCCCGGCAACTCCACCCCCGACAATCAGAACGTCTTTATTGACTTTAACTGTGATCTTCTCAAGAGGCTTCAATCTCCATGCCTTTGCCACCCCCATCCTTATCAGATCTTTCACCTTCTGGGTCGCAAGCGCTCTCTCTTCAGAATGAGTCCATGAGCATTGCTCTCTTATGTTCACCATCTCAAGGAGATAGGGGTTCAATCCAGCGTCTTCTATGCACCTTCTAAAAGTCGGTTCATGCATCCTCGGTGAGCAGGAAGCAACTACAACCCTGTCTATCTCAAGCTCTCTTATATCCTTTTTTATGACATCCTGCCCAGCATCCGAACAGGCATAATCGATCTGCCTTGCGACGGTAACATCGTCCTGCTCTTCAAAGTATCTCACTACCTCTTCTATATCGACAAAACTCGCAATATTCAGGCCACAATGACAGACGTATACACCAACACGCATGGTAGCAGATCCCTAATTAATATTTTGGTCATCTGGTATCTTATAACTCACGGAATTTATAAACTGTTCAAATTTCACTACGAGGCTTTTAATGCCAGCCCTTAGAAAATTCGGGGAGCAGTACCTCCCGGGGCTCGGTGATAAGTGTATAGAACAATGCACCGTCAGGTGCATTGAAACATACATTGATCGAACAGTATATCTAAGTGTATCTACACAACAAGCCACTCTGGATGGTCTTTTCTGGCCGCTTCAATCTGCGCATTTGCATCGGCCATGGAAATCATCATCTTCTGCGGGCATGGGTACTCAGTTGGCTCCCTGCACATAGCCTCCTGGCCATATACATACTTGGATTGCTTGAAGTTCGGTGGATATGTTATCATGTCAGATCCGTATTTGAAGGTGGAAGAGAAGCTCTCAGGTGGCGTAGGTGGAATCATCTCTTCACCGAAGACCTCATGAGATGTTTCCAGATGGGAGAGCGTGTAGTTAGAGACCCACACCTCGGTGTTCAAAAATAGCCCTGCAAGCTTTGGCGGGACCATCTCTGGAGGCAATTGCAACAACAGATCATACATGTTTGGCATCGGTAGGTAGCAGTTATAGGATTGGTATGGGAATCCGAGTTTACTGGTCACGTACGAATTGGCAAGATGCACCAGCTCAAAACCGTTTCTGCTGCTGTATTGGGAATCTACAGTGGTATTGTTTACGATTCCATGGTAGTATAGCGGGGAGTCCGAAAAGTCAGGCGCCAACTCATTTCTTACGTCCTTAAGTACGTCAGATACCATATTCGCACCCTCTAAAAACGGTCTCTGGACACAGAGATGCCTAAATTTCTCACCGGTTCTCATGTGCCTTCTATCAGTCATCTGTTTCCAATCTTCATCCAGATACCACCAATTGTTGGTCGTCTGTATTCCTCCTTCGAAATGCCAATTGGCAACCCACAGATTTTCCGTTGTAAACTCATCCATGTACACCCAACATATATCCGCTGAAAAACCATACACTTGACTCATCAGCGATGGTATCATCTTACTTGGTATTATTGGCGACGGGGGAAATACTCCTGGCGGGTATGCTCCGAAACTGAGATCTTTGATAGCCTCATCGACTGCTTCAGGAGTCTTTTCTTCAGCCGTGGCCACTTTTATCGCATTTTCACACCCATATGTGTACTCGTGCACCCTAGCAAGCCACTCGGCCTGTGCCTCGAAGTGTAATCTCTCTGATAGTGATTGTGTGTATTTGGCTGGTTCGGCTCTATCATCACCTTGCCTTCCAAGGGTGGTTCTGGTGTAGAGCTTCCGCATATATGGAGAGAATATTGTCTCATCTTGAACTGGTCTCTTCTTCATAATCCCTCACCCCTCATGCCATTCAGGAGGTTTATTTATAGTTTCGTAAGTGGATTTTATCGTACCGGGTGAGACAGTAGGCACATCTGCCCATTCGGCAGGTCTGTATAATATATGGCCATTCTCACATTGGTACAGGTACTGAGGAGAACCTTCTTTTATTTCCCCTCCCAATGTATTTTTAGCCCCTGAAATATGATCTATCATCTTTTCAGGTGACAAAACAGGTTCTTTTTGCAAAATCTTGGCGTTACATTGATTTCCACTGAATAAAACTGTCTCTTTAGCATAATATGTACAGCTCTTATCTTCACTCATATCTACCCTCCAAACCAATTAGTCAGTTTTTATCATCTTCTACATAGGCATATATATTACGATTTCAATTTAATATCATAAAAACAATAATCTTATAGAAGCCAACTTTCTTTATTTTTTTTAAATTTGTTCAGGTTGAATATGCAGAGAAGAGAGTTTCTTGACGTTAAATCCCTCGAAGAGGCGAGAAAGATAGTTGATTCGATAGATTTGACACCGGGCAGGGAGGATGTTGGCTTGGGTGAGGCTCTTGGCAGGATCGCCTCTATAGACCTGATATCCCCGATAGACGTGCCTCCATTCGATAGGGCGAGCATGGATGGGTATGCAGTTATAGCAAAAGACACCTTTTACGCTGATGATCAAAGTCCAATCCGATTGAAGTTAAATGGGGAGATACGAGCGGGTGAGAAGAGTGATCTTGCCGTGCAAAGCGGTCACTGTGTGGGGATAGCAACAGGTGCACCGATACCTTCCGGCGCAAATGCGGTTGTGATGGTAGAGTACACAGGTATATCAGGAGATGAGATTGAGATATTCAGGCCCGTTGCTCCGGCAGAGAATATCATGGCAGCCGGCTCGGATATAATGAGGGGGGAGACGATCATACGCAGAGGAACCAGACTCACCCCACGAGAGACTGGCGTTCTGGCCGCATCCGGACTTAAAAGAGTTTCCGTATTCAGAAGGCCAAAAGTTGCGATAATATCCACAGGAAATGAGGTGATAGAGCCCGGTGAGAAGCTTGAATTCGCAAAGATATATGATGTCAATGCGAGGGCTATTGCGGACTTTATCATTGAACTTGGTGGTGAACCGACATATACTGGCATTGTGAATGATGATTTCGATGAGATTTACAGGAAGCTTGATGAGTCCCTCTCTGAGGGCTATGACATAATTTTAACCTCCGGTGGGACGTCCGCTGGTGTCGGGGATATACTTTACAAGATAGTGGGCGAACTCGGGGAAATTCTGGTGCATGGTGTCGCAATCAAGCCCGGAAAACCTGTTCTTATCGGAGTCTGTAAGGGAAAGCCTGTATTCGGTCTACCGGGTTATCCGACCTCGGCGATTGTGGTCTTCAACACATTTGTCGCCCCGATGATAAGGAAGATGCAGGGATTGTCCTCCACAGGAGAAGACCGAAGAAAGGTATGCGCAAAGACTGCAATCAAGCTCTTCTCAGCCAGGGGAAGGTATGAGTATCTTTTAGTAAATGTTATACCTCTGGATGACTCCTTTGCCTGTTATCCGATCCTGACAGGCTCTGGAGCTATAACGACACTTTCTAATGCAGATGGATATGTTAAGGTGCCCGAAAACGTCGAAACAGTGGCCGAAGGAGAGATAGTCGAGGTTGAACTGATCAGCGAGAAGCTCAAACCCGCCGATCTCTGCATCATAGGCAGCCATTGCATCGGTCTTGATCTATTGATAGGGATTTTAAGTGAAAAGTATGGGATAACGGCAAAGATCATAAACGTCGGATCCACGGGAGGACTTGCGGCTGTCAGGAGAGGAGAAGCAGATATAGCTGGATTGCATCTCCTCAACGAGAATACAGGCGAGTACAATACACCTTACTTTGAGGATGAGGGGATCGATGCATTCCTATTCAGAGGATACAACAGAAGTCAAGGACTTATTGTAGCAGAAAAAAATCCTATGGACATCGCTTCGGTGGAAGATCTTACAAAAGAGGGTGTCCGATTTATAAACCGGAATAGAGGATCAGGAACGAGAATTTTGCTCGACATGGAGCTGAAAAATTTATCTTCAAATATGAAAAAGGATTTTGACGAGATGGTAAAAGAGATAGCCGGTTATGAGATAGAGGCAAAATCTCACAACGCTGTTGCAGCAGCAGTTTTCTATGGTAGGGCGGATGTGGGAATGGGAATAGAGACCGTTGCAAGTCAATACGGCCTTGATTTCATACCGATACAAGTAGAGAGGTACGATCTTGCAATACCAACTCGTAAGATGGGTAAAAGAGATGTTCAGATCTTTTTGGAGGTTTTGAGATCAATTGAGTTCAAGAATAGATTAAACGAGATGCCCGGACTTAAAATATCAGATGAAACTGGAAAGAGAGTTCTTTAGAAAACTTTACAAGAAAAATTTTTAGACCCCTGAGGCCCAGATGGACCAGGGGATTTAAATAATAAATAATAATTGATGGGAGGGTGATCCTTTTATCATTCCCTTATAAACAAGACCAGTCCCAAAATTAATAACAAGGCACCCACTACGAGAATTACAATCCAAATTATTAGTTGGATTATTCCGGACAATCCTAAAAAGGTTATCAGCAAGTCGAATATAGCCCATCTTAACAGAGGTATTAAACCATACAGTAACACCCCAAGCCCGATTAACATCGCCAGCGCGCCAAATATCCTATTTCTCAACCTAGCCATATTTTTATCCCTCCTTTTATTAACGACATTTTATTGCGTTAACCAAGGTATAGATACAATTCAGTTTACGTCAAATTATAATTTATATTATATTAATTTATCGCTATTGTGTTGTATATGTGTAAGATCAGATGAAGCATCCTCTCGTAATATGATTCACTTCAAGATTGGCAATATTTTCAGATACTACTCATTGAAGTCAGCACCAGAGTTATAAATTCCATTATAACTGCTAACATATCCCACAATGCCTGTAACAAAGCTCCTGCAACTCCCGGATCTGTCTCTTTAATCATGCCTTCCAAGACATACATCAAACCGCTTGAAGCATTTGCCGGTCCTATGATCACGGAAAGGTTTTCACCCGTTGTATTTGTAAAATTGTGGAAAGCCAATCGCACCGTTTCATTGCTTTCAGTGATATTAATCATCGCAAAGACCATCCTGCTTATCCAATCAACCAAGGGAACGATTGCATCAACAAGCACGTCCAATCCCTGCACCAGGTAGCCCATTAAATTGACCACAGAATCAGTGGAAGTCCTTTCCATCAAGTCACGTACAATACCAATTATTATCTCTATTAGGTTCGTCAACATTCTTACAAGTGCATTTGAAAATTCCTCAATAGATACCATTTGTTTCACCTGCTGTTTCCAATTCTAACTTTTGTATCATGTATATCATTTATATTTATTCATTTCGATTGCGTTCACCAATTTTAATCTTTTCGTTTTATGTTATCCATGGAAGTTTGATTGATAAATCGATCACAATTGATTCTAACTTATCGACCGCTTGCATCAAGAAGTCAAATAAAACATAGAAAAATTGTGAACCGATATAGTTGTAGCTTGATTCATTGTTGAGCAGATATGCTGTTCCTTGAACGATATGTGTGAGGGCGCTCGATTCTACCTCTGAAGTCGCATTTAGCACACCTTTAAATGAAGTGGCAACCGTCTCATTTTCAGATAGACTCAAGAAGGGATCCAGACCGGATGGGAGGATGGAAAGAACCCATTCTATTAAAGGTTCGATCGATTTCGTTAAGTCTACCACCGCCCCTTCCTTGATATGTGGAACAATTTTATACACTTTTGGAATGATTTTAATTACATTCACAAGCAGTTCCATAATCTCAAGTATAAAATCTTGTATAGATACTGTCATATTTTCTCACGCAAATGGAAGCACACTTGGCAACAGTTCCATTAACCCTCCGATAGATGTTACAAGGTATGATAAGAACTCAAAGAGGTGATAGACCATATTCGTTGTCATACCACCTTCGTTACTCACAAGAGTCCTCAGCAGTAACTCCAAACAATAAATAACGAAATCTATGATGTTACTTAAGTCCGCTGATACGATGTCCTCCATTGTAACCACAACCTTACTTGTGAAGATCGATTCGATGAGCATATTGAGGATCCCAATCAGCCAATAGATGGCACCCCAGACACCTCCAGAGACATCAAGGTGGTTTTCAGGATGATAAACAACCACCGATTTCAGTAGCATTCCGAGATATTCAAATAGATACCTGAGTGCCTGTATTACGGCTGTTGCAAACTCCTCATCGAAATTGAATAGCGGCATTTAAATAAGGTGGGGGAATTGCCCCCCGTTTATAGTGGTGCCCAAACGAATGTTTCATTTATATTCAGCATAAAGTCAGCCAGCAGATTGATTATCTCTGTCAAAGCAACGAACAAAGAATAAGCCAGTTGTGACCCTATATAGTTATAAGCCTCCACATCATGCTCCAACACATATGTTGTACCGTTTAGTATATATGTGAGACCATATGACCCATCTGAGGGGCCTATGATGTTGGGTAGACCTTCCGATGCCGCATCCATAAATTGGTGATAAGCCCAATTTGGTGTGCCATTACCTCCAACCGCTACCATAGAAACATTTGCTACATCAGATGTGTTGACCATATCCTCAACATTGGCTGTGCTGTTTGTTGTGATATTCACCACTGCACCACCAAGATCCAATACCGGTGAAACGATATTCATTATAGAACTCATCAGTCCTGTAGCCAGATCAGAACCAGCGAGCAATAACCCACCCATCAGATCCATGATTCTATCGGAATTTTTTCTTATACCGTCTGTGATACTTGGAACTTCATTAAGTATCGTTACCAACATCTCTAAAACATTACTTACCAAACTCTGTATACTTACACTCACATTTTTCACCTCTCGTTTAATTCGTAACAAATAATAGTGTATGCCTAATATAATATATATGTATTTATTCAGTATTAAACATATCGAAATATTCTATCAGGTCTGTTGACTTTCTCGAGCCCGTGAAATCAGGGTATTGACTCAATAATTTCTATAATCTCTGGCAGCCAATCAAAAAGCCAATCTATGAGCAACAATATTTCATCGGCAAGTGATTGCATAACCGGCCCTGGAACCCTCAGGGTGTTGTTCAATATGTACGTTAGCCCGGTTGTACCACTCACATCCCCAATTATGTCTGGCAGTCGTTCTGCCGTCACGTTCATCAAATTTAGTAGGTCAGCCCTGGAGTTAGGATCTGATAAAGCTATCTCTGAAAGATCTACAAAGTCTATCACAATGTATTTAATTGCTTCTACTATCATGGTTACGAGGTTAGCTACGATAACTCCAACAATTGGATCTATAATCATACTATTAACAGGTTTTAGTATATCATGGTCAATGAGATCGAGGACCATAAGTATAATTGTAATTATGTCAGCAAGTAGATCCACACGTAAAGCATGTATAAGATCTGTGATAACCATAATCAATTGGGTGCAGTATTCGACGATGAGGGAAGGTGGATATGTCTCTTCAAAGTTCGCCATCTCATTTGCAATGCCTATATTTGAAAGCCACTGCAAAAAAGGCTCCTCTTCAGTAGCGCTTGATCCTGCCCAGAATGTCAGCCCTTCGATACCATATAGGGGGATGATAAGTTCTGGAAGATGTGTAACTGCGAGGCCACCTGCAAGAACGTTATCGTCGATCCATATTCCCAGAGTGATATAAAGAAAAGGATGCTGCCCCGAACCGCCCCAAAAAGGTATTATATAATCCGCTAAAGCCTTTATAAGCGCAGGAAGGTCTACAATACGCAATCCTTTGATGTTGTAGGTGAGGAAGAACGGACCCAACTGCTTTCCAACGGTGTCATAATCCATCCCATTGATATCAACGTTCATCGATAGATTATAGACATTGGGAAGCGCTGGATCGACCAACGTACGCCCGCTGGTTAGCTTAACGTCCGCCCAATTAGCAGCACCCTGTGGAACTGCAAGAAGACCGGCACTATACCATCTCCTTCCACGCAGGGTTGCATTAACAACCTCATCAACAAGGTACACATTGATGCTCGATTCGTTCTCATCTGTAACATTACATGAGAGTACTGCATTGTCTGTGATGTTACACTTGAGATAGTAAGTCCCTTCAGTCAATCCAAAAGTAGAAGTATCCCAGTTCAGTGTAGCATATCCGCTAACATTTGTGAGGTTCGTACCAACATACTGCTCCATGGTGCTGTTCCTACAGTAAAAGTCGACCGGATAGTCTTCTATTGGTGCATAAAACTTATGATATAGATTTTTTGTGGGTATCATCTCTATGCCACCGATAGATGCCGAATCCCACTCAAGTTGCATGAATGGAGTACCGGTTCCATTGAAGTAGTACAGAACCAGGATGTCATGGAACCCGTAGGCGAGATTACGAACTGCACTTTTTTGCGTAAGAGTATCGTTCCAGTTACTGATGACTAAATCCTCATCGATCCAGAGCATAGATCCATCTGTGGATGATGTGTAAAATGTGATTTCTTCCGTATTCTCCACGTACAGCTTCCCTGCCCAGCTGGCAGAAAAGTTACCGGAGATCCCACTCAGATTCCATTCCCCGCTCGATGTAAAGTCTATCTCGGGATCTCTTCGTGAAAATTTTAGATTCGTAAAGTTTGTATTGTCAAAATAACTGCCACTGATACCTGTAGTGACTTCGGTGACCCTAGCTTCTAACAGTAATATATCCCCGATTATAAAATTGGTACTTTCAGGGGGGCTTGCCCAATTTACTTCTGCTAAGCTATTAAGATCAAATGTCATTATTGGAGATGGGATTGAGTCCGCGGTGATGTTCCAGCCGATCATCCCTGGCCCCATGTTGTAGATATCGTCGGGTGCGAGTGTGAATGTTGTATTAACTCCTGAAGTGGTTCCGAAGATTTCCCAGCTTCCTGTTCCATTCGTTCTCAATTCTGCATTTGCCGATTGGTTCCATTCCGCCCACAATGTTATACTTTCATTTTTATGAACCTTCGTGCCATCGGGGGGGCCCTGATCAAGAAGAGATGGTTCTGCTAACACCACAGGAATGGCCATAAGTGAAACAAGCAGTATGTTCAACACCATAAATACTGCCAGAGATTTAGATAACAAAATTTTTGGATTCATTTTTAACGTATTACTACTATATGACTAAACCTATATATTATTTATTTTATTTATTCGTTACTATTTCAACCCGAAAAGTTATAGAAATATTTGCATCCCAAGCGAATGCCATGGGCCAGCCGTTTCTGATTTTCCATCTGAAATTAGGGGGTCTTAACCACAAATATAATAACCCTTCAACTCAAACTCTGGAAAAAACAAGTTGGTAAATATGAAAAGCGGGACATTAAGTGATGTTTTTGGAAGACTACTCGAATCACCGCAGATATTTAAAAACAGGGATGTTTTACGCCCAACGTATGCACCTGAGGAGTTGCCCCACAGAAAGGATCAAATAAACGCCATTGCGAGTATTTTGGTCTCGGCTTTGAGGGGGGAGACACCGTCAAACATTCTTATATACGGGAAGACAGGTACTGGAAAGACTGTCTGCGCAAAGTATGTTGGTAGAGAGCTGGAAGAGGTGGGTGAAGCCAAGAACTGTCCTTGCTTGGTGCTCTACTTAAACTGCGAGATAATAGATACTCAATACAGGGTACTCGCGCATCTTGCGCGACACTTTGATACGAATGTTCCTATGACCGGTTGGCCAACCGATCAAGTTTATACGGAATTTAAGAATGCAATCGATGAGAAGAATCGAACTGCAGTGATAATACTTGATGAAATTGACAAGCTGGTCAAGAAAGGTGACGAGATACTTTACAATCTCTCGAGGATCAATTCGGAGCTGAATAATTCTAAGGTGAGCATAATAGGGATAACAAACGACCTTAAGTTCATAGAGTTCCTGGATGCGAGAGTGAGGTCCTCATTAGGGGAAGAGGAGATAATATTTCCTCCGTATGACGCAAACCAGCTCAGGGATATCCTGGAGTATAGGGCTGCGATGGGATTTAAAGATGATGTTCTTGGTGATGAGGTTATTCCCCTCTGCGCAGCCTTTACGGCGCAGGAGCATGGAGATGCAAGGAGGGCACTTGACCTGCTCAGGGTGAGCGGTGAGATAGCAGAGCGTTTGGGCGCTCAAAAAGTGAGCGAACTCCATGTCAGAATGGCGCAGGATAAGATCGAGCTTGATAGAATCGGAGAAGTTATAAAGACACTACCCACCCAGTCCAAGATTATGCTTTATGGGATGACGCTTCTTGTGAAGAACGGTTTCATCGATTTCACAACCGGCGATGTATACAGCATGTATAAGAGGTTGTGTATGTATATTGGGGTGGATATACTTACGCAGAGGAGGATCACCGATCTGATATCCGAACTTGACATGCTCGGAATAATAAATGCAACAATAGTCAGTAAAGGTAGATATGGGAGGACGAAGGAGATATCGCTTAGTGTTCCATTAGATAGCACAATGTCACTGCTCATCTCGGATTATAGGTTAAAATCCCTTGGAAACTTCATCCCTTTCGTACAGACTAGACTAACATCTCAAAATAGACCGCAGTGGTGAAAATGAGGAGATCAAAGTCGAGCTATAAAACAAAAGAGACGGAGATCAAGTTGGAATTGGACCTGGATGGGATTGGTGATGCCATCATAGATACTGGTATACCTTTCTTTGATCATATGCTGAGCTCATTTGCAACGCATGGACTCCTTGATCTGACGGTAAAGGCATCCGGGGATCTGGATGTCGATGAACATCACATCATTGAAGACGTTGGTATATGTCTCGGTGAGGCCCTGAAGAAGGCTCTTGGGGATAAGAAGAAGATACGTAGATTCGGGGATGCAATGATCCCGATGGATGAATCTTTTGCCACCTGTGCCGTCGACCTTGGTGGTAGAGCTTACCTCGTCTTTGATGCCACATTTTCCACGCATAAAGTTGGTGAGATGAGTACTCAGCTCGTGGAACATTTCCTGCACTCGCTTGTAAGTAACGCGAACATCAATCTGAATATAAAGATTGAGGGAACAAACGATCATCACAAGATCGAGGCGATGTTTAAGGCTCTCGGGATCTCAATAGACAAAGCCACTCAGATAGACGAGCGAAGAGGCAACGTTCCAAGCACGAAGGGGAGTTTGTAAAATAGCTCTTTTTGATCCCCTCATCCGATAAGCCGCTCAACCAACCATTCCGGATCGAATTTCTCCAGATCGCCGTATTCCTGCCCGGTTCCAACGTAAATAATCGGCTTTCCAGTGCAGTGTGCGATCGATATTGCAGCTCCACCTTTGGCATCTGCATCCATCTTTGTCAGTATCGAGGCGTCGATATTTATGGCTTCGTTGAATTGCTTTGCCCTATCAACCGCATCATTTCCTGCGATTGCTTCATCCACGAAAATGACGAGATCCGGGTTGTTCACCCTGCATATCTTCTTCAGTTGATCCATTAGATTGATGTTCGTGTGGACCCTTCCAGCTGTATCTGCCAGTACAACATCTTTTCTTCTCGCCTTTGCGAAGCTTATCGCATCATAGACAACAGCCGCAGGATCGGCGCCTTCTTGATGCTTTATCAGTTTAAGTCCAAGATTATTTGCATGCCTCTCGATCTGTTCTGTTGCCCCAGCCCTGAACGTGTCGCCGGATGCAAGAACCACAGAGTATCCATCATCCAGCAATTTGTGGGCCAATTTGGCTATGCTCGTGGTCTTTCCAGTCCCATTAACGCCTACAAAAACGATGTTGACCGGTTTTTTTGAATCTTTTAGAAATTTTTCAAATTCTAAATCGTCAACAGAAAGAACACTCAACAGAGCGTTCTTCAGAGCCTTTTCGGTAATATTGCTCGTCTTTGTCCTCCAGGCCTTACGTTCCCCGACGAGCTCGCCCTTGACCAGATCAACGATTTTATCAGCTACAGAGAGTGCCACATCGCTCTCCAGAAGAGCAACTTCCAGATCCCAGAGCGGTTTTTCTAGGTCTTTCTCGTCTAATATCACCTCTTGATCCAGGACGATGGCTTTTACCTTGTCTGATATTCCCGTATCTTTACTCTTAACAGTATCATCTACCTCTTTTGTAAATACGTTCAATCTTTTCTTTAAGCCATCTAGCATCTCCTCACCTAATGTGTATGCTGCTGTGATTGTGCAACTCTGGTCTGCACAATTGATTGCAATCTCTGGATCTCTTCCTCGGATTTGGCAAGTGCCTCACTCATCTTCTTATAGGTTTCGGTGAGATCATCTTTCCTTTCAGTTAGACTGGTCACTGCACCATCTGGATCTTTTTCGGCACTGACGCCAGAGCCGAGCTCGAGAATAATCTTATCAACACTGCTGAGCGTGGCGTAAATGTAGGAGCCTGCACCGATTGGTACAATGAGCTCGCCACCGGTCTTCATATCTTTTATCTGCTTTATTGCTGTAATGGCGTCCTCGTGATCTGAGATGGATGTCTGAATAAATGCAAGCTGTTGCGATATTGCTTCAGCCGATAGTTGCTGCTGGCGCAATCTAACAATCATCTCTTGAAGTTCTCTCTCTTCCATACAATATTCCTCCTAAGGTATTGTCTCAAAAAACTTATCCAGGTCATCGTACAGCACATTCCCAACAACGATGGTGTCTGCATATTCCTTCATCTCTAGTGCTTTTTCCCTCGAATCGATCCCACCGCCGTAAAATAACCTCGACCCCTCAAGTTTGTCACTGATGGACTTTACAACTTCAGGATCCCCATAAGTTCCACTGTACTCGATGTACACGATGGGGAAGTTGAAATACTTCTCTGCACATAGCGCATATGCTGTTGCTTCATCCGCATTTATCCCTGTCTTGGCACCTGTCAATCGCCCCACTGCTGAATTCGGGTTCAACACCATGTATGCTTCTGGCACGACCAAATCCCATTTTATCTCATGGTTCTGGACCCATTCTTTGTGCTTTCCGATCATCCATTTTGCATTGTCCGTATTTATAATCGAAGGTACGAAGACATAGTCAATACCATCGTATTGGAGAAACTGTGGGTCTACCGGTTCCAGGATCTTTGGTTTGCTGCAATCCTTGAGTAATGAGATAAGCTCTGTGATCTTCTCATTGGTGATGTTCTGGGTTCCGGATATCATTATTGCGTCTGTTCCAGAATCTACGATATCACCTATACATTCCTTTGATATCGTTTTGTCTGGGTCTAACTTTGTGATGTGCTTCCACCTCTCCCAAAACATCCAAAACGTTCTCCTGTACACACCTACATGTCAGAATCACTAAAAACTTTTCGCCTTGGTCTCCAGAGATGTTGGGATCATTTCTATTAACCTGGACAGTACATCACTCACATTTTCACCT
Source organism: Halobacteriota archaeon (assembly GCA_034190245.1). Lineage (GTDB taxonomy): Archaea > Halobacteriota > Syntropharchaeia > DAOWMC01 > DAOWMC01 > JAXHTJ01. Next base: position 19,039 of record JAXHTJ010000031.1, read on the forward strand.
GTTAAAGCCGACATGCTCATATCCAACCCTGCATCAATCTGCGCTAAATCGATCTTATTTGAAACAACGAGTATGGGAAGATCAAATTCTCTCTTGACTTCGCTTAACAACCCCATCTGCTCACTCATTATGTAACCACAGGTCTCTGTTGGATCCAGTATAAAAAGAATCACGTCGCTTAAGTGCCTAAGAGCGAGTATGGCCTGTAGTTCATTCGCATTACGTTTTGATAATGGTCTATCAAAAAGACCGGGGGTATCGATTATCTGATATCTATTTTTATCTAAGAAAAAGTGTCCAACAGATATTCCCTTGGTTGTGAAAGGATAGCTATCAATCTTCGGTTTTCCGCTTGAGACTACCGAGATAAAACTCGACTTCCCGACGTTCGGATAACCGATCACAACTATCGTAGGTAAGTCAACTATGGTTGGGATTTTTTTAAGTTTGTCTCTTGCTTCATTCAAAAATTTCAAATCCGTGTCAACTTCCCCGACTATCGATGCCATCCTGCCATATGCCCGTTTTCTGATGATTACAGGATCCTGATCCCCCATGTCCGATAGATATCTCTTGGAGATCCCACGTATCTTCTTCCCTGCCCAGTCAATGGACGACAAAGACTTCTTCATCGGGTCAATACCTACAAGGATATCGGTAAGCTCCAGGTAGAACTCGGGAAGCTCATCAAGATTTGGATATTTTCTTACTATATTCTTAAGATTATCCGATAGAATGTTTGAAGCTGTTGTAATCATTGATCTTTCGGCACTTCGCTTGTCATTTTTACCCCTGCCAGCTCTGCTAGCTCGGGAAAATGCCTTATCTATCAGCTCATCTGCCGTAAGCACCGTGGGAATTTTTTCGAATATCATCAATCTAAAGAAGAGTAGTCATTTTAAAGACCTATGCTTTTGCATACGTCAACGTCATCTTCGACGTCATCTTCGAACTGAAGCTTATCCCCAAGTTCCAGCGATTGCC
>JAXHTJ010000306.1:0-1253 GCA_034190245.1 Halobacteriota archaeon
CAATCCCCTCTGATTAATTGAAAATTTGGTTAATTTTGAGTATAGGGTTGTGAGGGGGTCATTGTATATTGATTTTTCTGTTTTTGATGGAGAACTGGTTATGGGTGGGTGAATAGTTACTTGATTTTAATATAAGTAATAGTGAAGGAAAGTTTCCATATGGTCAATTGGTACTTGAGCTTGAAAAAGGAATTTTTGAAGAAAATAAGTGGAAATTTTATTATAGTTCAGTGTATGAATTAGATGCTAATGAAGTTGAAAAATTCGATAATCAGTTTCCTAGAAAAAATAAAGGGTATAGAGCCTCTCAAGAGGAATTCTCAATTGCCGTACGAGCATTTCTTGAATAAAACAAATAGAATAAACATGTTTGGCGATTTATTAAGGAGTCGGATTAACATCAAAAAAAAACAGCACATAAATGATTCGCTCCCTATGATCGATACACACAAATTACCTTCGGCAACTTCCCATATTTGAGAGATGTTATTTCCAGTATTCCGGCTTAGAACCTATCCGAAAACCCTCCCCGCAGCTCTGAATGTTATCCATGCACATGCAAAATGAAGCATAGCAATGTAATTTTCGATCTTTTTCCCATCTTATGAGCAACCTTCGAAAGCGGTTCAACCACGAGTGTGTCCTTTCCACCACCCACCTTATTGCCCGATAACCTGGTATCTCTTTCTTTTCTTTGATTTCTTCTCCTCGGCTGCGAATATGTGCTGTGTAACCATATGACTCCACCAATTCCACGACATCAGGATAATCATACCCCTTATCCATAGACATATTCTGTTCTACTTCTTCTGGAGAAGGTCTCTATACTATTATGGATTTGAGTGTCTCTCTAATGAGTTTTTTGTCGTGCCGATTAGCCCCATCTACCGTAACTGAAAGAGGGATTCCATCCCCATCCGTTAGCAAACTCCTTTTGTACCACTTTTACCACGATCAGTAGGATTAGCTCCTGTTTCTTCTCCACCCAGAGGAGCTTTCGTAATAGATTCATCCATCGATTGCCATTCCCACTTTAACCCCTTTGCTCTATCATACTCTATTTGAGCCTCTTTCCACATTCTTCTCAAACAGTCCCGCCTCACGCCACTGCTGAAACTTATCATGTACTATACTACTACATCACTTCCAAATTAACATAACAATAATCATACTCCCAATCCCACCCGGCATCTCATCCATCTTGTATTTCCATTTGAATATAACTGGCATTTTATTAATCTCATCGAAGTACC
>JAXHTJ010000307.1:0-1253 GCA_034190245.1 Halobacteriota archaeon
ATTAAAATCAAAGAATCCTCTTTTACTCCAATGTGGTCAGCAATTACACTGCATTTGGCCTTCAAAAGAAAAAATATCGGAGCATTGACATCAGACAATGCTTCGGGGAAGACTGCGCACCCCTATGATGATGCCTTCGGCCGTGGGGGTGAGGCCTTCGGCCGTGGGGGTGAGGCCTTCGGCCGCCCTGCGAGGGGACTCCCAGATCCCAACCGAAAACTATATGTATGTATGATGATGATGTAGTATGTTTATGGGAAAATCCCAAGGAGGAAAAGATGAAATGTAAAATACGTACTAAAGAGATAAACGGACAGGTTGAAAAAAGATATACCTACGACGGTGATTTATACGGCACTTTGAAGGAGGTGCTCGCAGCCATGTACACTGATCAAGGTGAACTCTATGAAGAATACGGAGTGAGTAGAGAGGATGCAAAACTCGCAGGATGGGATCCATACAAGACTAGCAATCGATTTTCGGCGGCTGAATCGGGATATAGAAAGTTTTTGAAGGACGGTGGTGTAATCACAAAAATAGAAAAACAAGAGACTGCGGATATCAAGGATTTGATTCAGGATCAGATGAACGACTACTACCACCCGGACGTGGACGAGGAAACACTATGACAATGTGGCTGATCGACACAGAGGCAAAAACAATTGGGATAGTAAGAGTAGTAGAAAATGAAGACAAGGAGGAAGAAGATGGTGAAAAGACAACAGAAAAAGAGACCGAGCATCTACAGATCGCCGAATAAGCGCGAGCGAATCGAAAAGATGCTTGATGATGGATTGAATAGCACTGAGATAATGACAGAGGTGGATTGCTCAAGGCAGTACGTCTCTGATGTGCGAATTAGATACGAAGCAAGAAAAAATAAGGAGGTATAATATGACAAAAACCGAGAGTGTGAAGTCTCTTGAAGACTTCATGAATGAGGAAGTAGATGAGGGGATGTACAAAGGGGTGTACAAATTCAGGATTGAAACGGTTGAGGTGAAGACATCTGAAGAGATTTTCGGCGACAAGTCAATGGATGACGGTTGTCATCTAGTCTTCAGTGATGGGGTCTCAAACATCAACTTGAAACTTCCTTCGGGGATTGGTCACAACGGTGAAAAGTTTGTGATAACAGACGAGAAAAAAGCTCAAAAGTCGAGAACAATCGGGAAAGCTTCTTTTTGGAAGTTCATAAACCAATACGGCTACCCCAGAACCGGCCTTGAAGTTGATGTGAAGATCAATGAAAA
>JAXHTJ010000308.1:0-1210 GCA_034190245.1 Halobacteriota archaeon
CTACCTGAGCTTCCCGATGCAAAACGAAAGCGTTTCGTTGCGGATTACGGGATATCTGACTATCATGCGAAGGTCCTTACATCAGAACTAGATCTTGCAAACTTCTATGAGGCAGTCGCAAGGGAGATTGATACGATACTGAGCGCTACTTGGATTGCCGACACTCTAAAAGGTGAGCTCAACTACAGAGATGATCATTTCGTTGCACTTAGAAATATCGCAGAAGATCCTGATATGATGCTTATCGGTGAGAAGTTTAGAGGTCTTGAGATTGAATCCAAGATATCAGATACATTGAAAGTAGACCTCATGTCGAGGACAGGGGAGGAAATAATCCTGATAGAGGTCAGGTGTAGTGCTATTAGGTCCGAAGATATCTTGAAGCTTTCAAAGATGGAAGAGGAACTAAAAAAGCAAGATCCGAACCAGAAAGTACGAAAGATAATTCTTGCACCATCTGTTCTTGAAGATGCAAAAAGAGAACTTGATGAATCAGATGTGCAGATGAAAGAGGTTTCGCTTTCCGAGATGATTCAAGACAAGAAGTTCGGAATAGACTCTATAAGTCCAGAGGATATGATCGCGATTCTGAGGATGCTAATTGGTGATGAGATCACTGACAAGGGTGCAATCGAGATCATCAGGACGATGCTTGACGAAGGTGGAGTTCCAAGTGAGATAGTGAAGAGTAAAGGGCTCGGAAAGGTAGAATCGGACGCTGTTTCAATCGCCGTAGATGAAGCAATAGAAGCGAACGGGAAAGCCATCGAGGACTTCAGAAACGGGAAGAAAGGAGCTTTGAATTTCCTTGTCGGCCAGGTAATGAAGAAGACAAGAGGAGCAGCTGATCCGGCGGATGTGCAGAAGTTACTTAAGAAGAGACTCGAGTGACGCGCAAATAAAGTCTACTCCACCAGAGAACCACAAGAGGTTGGATAAGTACGACCATCATTATCATTGAAAGTACACCACCAACATAGGGGATTGATCCAAGAATTAAGGTTGGTAGCATCATTACAATGCCTACTATAAGGAAGAGCAGAAATACACTGATCTTATTCTCCATAAAGAAGTTAAACCCTTCCTTTAATCCATCAATTGCTTTCAGATCGCTTATCACTATGGCATATCGCGAAGGAGCGAAAATTATGCTGATTATGAATATATAGATACCGGTTGCAAGAAAGCCTAGTGTAAGTAACGGTAATGC
>JAXHTJ010000309.1:0-1202 GCA_034190245.1 Halobacteriota archaeon
TATCATCCACTCCTAGGGGATGGAGGTGGATAGGGTGAGTGAAGTTTCAGAATACCAACCTATAGAGGCTTCGGATGATTCCGCATTGATCGAAAATTTCTGTATGGATTGTGAGCTGCAGGGTATGACTCCCGAGACTATAAGAAGATATGGCTCGTCGCTTCGAATCTTTAAAGATTTCTTATCTGAACGAAAGGTAACTCTTCTTGATGTTGATAGAGTGGTGTTGAAAGATTTTATATCATATCTGAGAAATGAGCGGAAAAATTCTACAAAGACTGTTAAAAATAATTTCTCGGCTCTGTCAAGTTTCTATGAATACATGGTTTATGAGAGAGTTATTCAAAAGAACCCCGTTCTTGAGATCAGAAAACGGTATCTCAGATCATACAAATCCAATCCTGCTAACAATTCCGAAAGAAAGCTCATCTCAACCCAGGAGATGAAGACACTTATTGATTCAATTCTGGATCCCAGGGATAAGGCAATCGTAACCCTGCTTGCCAAAACCGGTATAAGAAGGAAGGAACTTATCAATATAGACATGGATGATATCAATTGGGAGAATCAGAGCATAAAGCTCAAACCAACTCGGAAAAGAACCAACCTGCTCGTCTTCTTTGACGATGAGTGTGCAAGGATACTGAGAAGATGGCTCAGAAGAAGAGAGATCGGTGTCAAAGATGAATGCGAAGCATTGTTCGTGAGTACCTACATATTTTCGATTCTAGAAGTGTGAAACAAGAGATTGCCAGGCAGGGCATAAAACCCATGCCAAAAGCAGGAGTGGCTCTGAGAACTGTTCTTATTGCGATGTTCTTTTCTCAGGATATATCTTATGTGGTCGATGAATTGATGAGGAACAGGAGGCTTAGGATATTTGCTCACGTACCTGATCCTCTCTCTGCCCAGCAGATATACAGTTTTCTGAGCAGATTTACTGAGGAACAGTTCACCTACATGGTACTGAGAATCTTTAACACCCTCTGCCATAAAAGAGGCAGAAGAAGGACCAAAATCTTCGTAGACGCAACAGATATACAGGTAGATCTAAACTGGTTCAAAAACAACCTTTTAAATAAAAGGTTGAACAAAACATCCACCTTCGGTAGGACTGATCGGGCTTTCAGCCCGATTATTTTAAGGCCGATTTAGAAAAAAGAGAATTCAAGTGGGGGTATTCTCCGTCCAAGAGTTATTAT
>JAXHTJ010000310.1:0-1198 GCA_034190245.1 Halobacteriota archaeon
TAGAAACGCTAAACATTGCAAATAGATGTGATACTATACTAGTGACAGACAGCGTAAGTGGTACATACGGATGGCAAAAAATATCAGACTCGGATCTGTTTGAGGATGACACTAGGCTCTACCACAAAGCAATGAGATACTCATTTGGGTATGTTATTGACGATAGTTAGCGTGTAAATCTATTAGAATAAAAAAAGACAAATATTATATAGGAGGTTATAAAATATGGCAATATTCCCAGGATATTACACTGGTACACAAGGTATAATAAAATTTGATACCGGAGCAATCGCTCACAGCGAGTTCTCAGTCGACATAACTCGTGGAGTAGCAACAAGTCCACGAGGCGGTGGAAAGTACAGCGATCTGAACGTCCCGGGCAAAGTTGGTTTTTCCGGAACGTTGAAAAGGATAATGATTGGTGGTGAAATTATAGAATCGCTAATCGGAACTGGTGATCCGTCCAGCAATGCGACTGCGGGCGCAGTTAGTGTTGGTGCTGCAACGACTTTCACATTCATTGGAATGGCTGAAACTCAGGATGCTAGTTCGAACATAACAATCACAGCAGCAAACTGTTTCTTCACGAAGTCAAGCTTCACGGCTGGCGATGCGGACACTATAATCACAGAAGAAGTCGAGTTCATGATGATGGACCCCGATGACGATCTCACAACTGAACATACAACTAGTACATCATGAGGTCATATGGCTGGTATACTAACTGAAGACGATTTGAAACGAGTAGAAGCAATCAGAAAACTAAAAGCTGAGCAACTAGCAGAAATAGAAGACAAGTGGACAAAAGAAATTGATAGACTAGAACGGCGTGTCACAGATCAATACGAAGACGTTGATCTCGGAAATGGAGACACACTGGCTATACGAACAAGACTAAGTGCACTAGAGTCGAATCAATTAGATCAAAAACTCAAAAAGTTGAAGACTGCTGGTGACAATGATAACGCAGACGAGTCAAATTCAATTATGTGTGAAATTATCTCAGTTGTAACTGCAAATCCACTCCTGACAAAAGATTATCTGATGAACAACATGGACAAATATGCTACATTGGACGTCATAAACGCTGTTGAAAGCTTCTATACGATTCTAGCAAAAAAAGGGGTGGAACTAAAAGAAATTCAATCCTTTCGCACGGAGCAATCAGGGGATTAATTACGGGGATTTTCTGCTATAT
>JAXHTJ010000311.1:0-1182 GCA_034190245.1 Halobacteriota archaeon
AGATATCGGAGGGGGAGATTTGACCCTTAACGAGTTAAGAACTTTGAGTGAAGAGCTACCCGATGTTATTGACGTACCACAAGAGGTTCTTGATGACTGATGAGCTTGTCGGAAAGCGATTTTGCATATTTGGTCTTCCTGGTTCGGGAAAAAGTTATCTTGCTTCTTATATTCTTAGCAGATATCCGCGTCATATGATATATGATATCATGGACGAATTTTCCGGATACAACAGATATGTACCACAACGAGAATACTTTCCGGATAACCTCCCTGAACTCGATAGGTTCTATACTGAGTGGTTACGGCCTCATATGAACGAAATAGACCTGTTTATAATCGATGAGGCTAACAGGGTTGCCCCAAACCAGAGAAAGCTATGCGGATCCTTACTAGAGCTCAACGACCAAAACAGACACCTAGAGGTCGGTTTTGGGACTATCGCGCGTAGACCGACGCAGTTAAACACCGATTTCATAGAACTAGCTCACATCCTATTTATTTTTCGCTTGCAAGGTAAAAACGACGTGAAGTATCTCAACGATGTTGTAGACGGTTTGGGTGACACCGTGAAAACTTTGAATCACCACAGGTTTTGTGTGGTACGTGAAGACCGTTCATACTTCATCTCAAGTCCTGTCAAGAGCTGGAAACAAGAGACAGGGTCCGGAGATTTGACCAAATAACTATTTTTTACTTTTCTAGTTAATATTATAATATTTTGTCATATATACCTCTGTATGGCTAACATAATCAGTAGACCCAAGGTTAAGGCGAGTGGTACACTCGACTTAATTGAAATGGGAGTCATGAAAATAGTATCTGAAAAGACACTAGCAAGGACCCCCATAGGTAACGCTTCTTTAAAATCGGGGGTTATTAAGATGATTCTCGGTGGAGCGGTGAACGCAAAGGTTGCTAATAAGCACGCAAAGCTTTTAGGCGGAGCGATGGTTATTGACGGTGCAGAGGATATCAGTATGGCCCTTTTGAGTAGAATTGGGATGGGCGCAGACCCAATGCAAGATACAGGCGGATTCTAGGTGATATAAATGGCAAACGAAGTAACAGATGTTGAAATTAGGCTAGCATATTCGGACGCTAGTGAATCGCGAGTGAATGAAGTGGTTGTTGTACCAGGAATAAGAGCTAATCCAGGTGGTACAACTCCGACAACCGATA
>JAXHTJ010000312.1:0-1176 GCA_034190245.1 Halobacteriota archaeon
TTTTCTGGTTTGTTACGTATTGCCCGTAATACAACGTTCCTGCCATAGCTTGCGTTGACCACCCAGACGGGACCCCTTTTATTGTAGGCGATTCATATCTCATTAACATAGCAAGCCGGATTAAAACGTAAGGTAGGAAGAAAGCTGCTAAAAGGCTATATAAACAGAGCTATCCTGAACCCGACCACGTATACTCCACCTGGAAGACTTGGGACGAGAGTAAGGCACCCGTATTTCGGTGTTGCAAGGCAGAGGAATAAGTACATCAACATTTGAATAACTAACAGCTCGAAGTCTATTCGTTTACGACGAGAATAAGCTATTAGTTAAACCCCCACGCCAGAGAAGCACGACCATCGATATCATCTCCAATAGAGATAAAACGTTGGGAGCCACGGTCTGTTAAAAAGGCTTGATGCATAATTAACAAGGGCAATAGAATCAAGGAGAACCCAAGCAGACTAATATATAGTACTATACCAATCCAGGGTAGAAGCTAAATTTTACCTAAGCCCTCGATCGTTATCGTAATTAGTAATAGGCACACTCCAATTCACAGAGGAGCTAGCAGTCAGGGTGGTAACAAAGTAACTCATACTAGCAGTAAAGAAACCAGTACCCCCAACAACCTCAGGCTTAATAAGGTCAACGAGAGCCCCAGTATAACAACCGACAATAAATTGAGCAAAATCAATCTAATTACCAGTATCAAAGTTAATAGGGAGGTTACTCATACTAGCAACCGTGTTAATAGACTTAGCAGTAGTATTAGATCTGGCAACAGCGGAGTTAATATCAACAATAATTTGCTTAACAATCCTAGATCTAATACCGCCCGCCGCCAACTCCACCAATAACTACGCAATCGTAATCCTTTTTCCAGTAATAATAACCTTAGAACCATTTAGAGTGGGACTACAAAGGAAAGCAACCAGTATAAATTCGTCAAGATATATAGGAAGTCACAAACCAACTCTCCAATCACCTTGACATCGGAGGGAGTAAAAGGCAGCGAGAACCTAACGAGAAGGTTGAATAAGGAGAGAACCTAGAAATTGAAATCGTCAATTAAGAAGTGCCGGAGAGCGCTAAGAAAAAGAAGAAGAAGGACAAAGCAATAAGCGATAGGGGAGGATTAAAATACGCTGAAGCAGGCCTAATAACTTAGATATCCAA
>JAXHTJ010000313.1:0-1149 GCA_034190245.1 Halobacteriota archaeon
GGTTAAAGCCTTGAACTTTCCTTTACGATCGGATGGATAGTCCACTTCCTTGGGTTTCAAGGGCAAAAGATTACGCATCGCGTTATCATCATCGTTAGAACTCATGGTTCGTTAAACCGGTCAATTTTCAATTGACTAGAAACTCAACGTTTCGTTGTGTTTGATATCAAAGTGCACTACGTCAAAAGCAATAGCCTTTTGTTTGTAGTTAAAAGAAAATTATAAGATTAAAACTGAATTGAACTGACAAGCGAAATGAAGTTTTGAAGAGATCGATATCCATCGGATATGATCGGAGATATGTAGACCTTCGTTCATATCTGTACTGCGCTTGTTTGGCACGATCCATGAAATGGAGCGAACACACTTGCAAGTGATACTCCTATCGACTTGTGGTCCGCTTAGAGATATATCGCTTATCGTTTCAGGACTAATCTAAGACTAATACATAAGATAGCTTGGCCTCGTCAAGCTATACTTAGACCACGGAACATTGCGCGTTCCGGGGTTAATTCGGATATCTCAATGACTTGTGAAGCGTAGGAGATCGTCCTGCGCTGATACATAGAGATTGATTCACGTATCTCGTGAATCCCTTAAGAAGGCTTGGTTCGGCAACCAAGTCTGAACTGACGTCAGCGTATCACTCGGGATTGCTGATGTGTCAAACGTGAGACCTTGAGTCTTACGAAGTAGGGTTAAGCGTTTGGCCCGAAAAACAGGGTACTGCATGCCCCCCCATGATAAAATGATTGTGGATGGTTGTGATCGACGTGATGGACGGATAGTACTGAAGAGATGACGGCCAGTCTCTCGATTTGTTGAAGCATGCTTTGCGTTGATATTGCGACTACTTATGAATACTCGTATTGCATAAGGGCGTAATTGTTATAATTACTAAACTTACGGAAGGGGATCAGCCTTGTAGTAAGGTCGTACATTTCGTACATTCCACGTCTGAATCACGGCATTGCCAGATGCCGTTGGTTTACGTACACATATCGTTCCATTATCATTCACTTTGGTAATAGTGAAAGGACCCTTGTACATGTCGTCACCGAACTTACGGTTGGGTTGATCGAGTATCATGACTTGATCGTTTTCTGAATAGATGTGCGCTCGTCTGAGTGCAGCACTCAGACGAGCGCA
>JAXHTJ010000314.1:0-1148 GCA_034190245.1 Halobacteriota archaeon
GGGGATAACATGATATGTACTTGTTCAGATAGATAGGTGACACTATGAAAAGAGATGAGAGGACGTTACAATGGATGCACTATGAGTATATATGGCAGCATTTTACCGGGAGCTGCGCGCCTGGCGAGTATTCCGGAGTTATCGAAGCAAGCCAGGCACAGACTTAAATGGTTCGATTACTATTATTCTCACAGCCAGAATGCCCGACTCACCTGCCGTTATTTCGGCATTTCCCCACAGACTTTCTATCGCTGGAAACATCGCTATGATCCCAGCCATCTGAAGAGTTTAGAGAATCGCTCCCATCGTCCCAGGCATTTAAGACAACCGACTTACTCGGTAGAACTGGTTGAGGCTGTGCTCAAACTAAGGGAGAAATATCCCAGATGGGGTAAGGATAAGTTGATGATACTGCTGCAAGGTGATGGCTTTGATTGTTCGACCTCCACAGTAGGCAGGATACTCCAGCGGTTGAAAGAGCGTGGCGTATTAACAGAACCGATACCAAACCATATATCAGCCAGGAAAAGGCAACGGAAACGACCTTATGCGGTGAGAAAGCCTAAGGAATATATGGCTAAAGAGCCTGGGGATATTGTTGAAGTTGATACGCTTGATGTCAGGCCTTTGCCTGGTGTGATCATAAAACATTTTACCGCCAGGGATATAGTATCAAGGTGGGATGTCCTTGAGGCTCATACCAGGGCAACCTCTAACACTGCCTCAGGGTTCATTGAAGCCATGATAGAGAGGATGCCTTTCCCGATTAGAGCTATTCAGGTAGACGGAGGCTCAGAGTTTCAAGATGTCTTTGAGGAGACATGCAGGGAAAAAGGCATAAAGTTGTTTGTTTTACCACCACGCTCACCCAAGCTCAATGGGCATGTGGAAAGAGCACAAAGGACGCATACTGAAGAGTTTTACGAGATAACAGATGCTGGCTTCGAAATCTCGGAACTCAATAAAGCTCTGCTGATATGGGAGAAGGTGTATAATACTATCCGACCCCATCAAGCGCTGAAATATCTCACTCCACTGGAGTTTCTTAAACGTTACTGGCACAATCAAAAAAAGGAGGTAATGTGTCACTAATCATATGAACGAGTACAAGTTGTTGACGTCCATAGAAGAAAAATGGTAAAATACTC
>JAXHTJ010000032.1:0-19868 GCA_034190245.1 Halobacteriota archaeon
AAGGTGGCGAATGCATAGGATATGACGGTCATAAAAAGAAGAAAGGTACAAAGATCCGTGCTGCAGTGGATAAAGAAGGACATCCATTGAGAATCGTAATAAGTGCGGCAAATGAACACGACAGTCTACATTTCATTGATCTGGCCTGTAATATCTCGTTGAAAGGCGAGAGGGGGAGGCCCAGAACAAGACCTCCCGAGATAAACGCAGATGCTTCATATGATTCTGAGGGTTTTGAAATGAGTTCAATTGAGTGAAGCATGTAGAGGAAAAGATAATGTAACCTTTTGCCAATTATATGACAATGAAGATCAGCGAGGTCGGACTTTCCGATGAAATAGTTGAGCATTACCAGAGCTTAGGCATATCAGATTTATATCCACCTCAAGTGGAAGCAATTAAGCTCGGCTTGCTGGAAGGTAGAAACATCCTCACTGCAGTCCCAACCGCAAGTGGTAAGACATTGATTGCGGAGCTTGCTATGTTAAAATCGGTTTTAGAAGGCGGCAAAGCAATCTACATAGTTCCCCTCAGGGCACTGGCTTCTGAAAAGTACGAGCGTTTCTCCGAGTTTCGATCTCTGGGTATAAGAGTTGGAATTTCTACAAGTGACTTCGATACGAGGGGAGAGAGTTTAGCCTCAAATGATATTATAGTCGTCACATCCGAGAAGATGGATTCCCTTATGAGAAACGATGTATCGTGGGCAAGCGAGATAACCGTAATCGTCGTTGATGAGATTCATCTGATAGACTCTGCAAGTAGAGGGCCCACACTTGAGATTGCCCTGGCCAAACTCAGGAGGACCGCTCCTAAGGCACAGATTCTGGCGTTGAGCGCTACGATAAGCAATGCAGATGAGCTTTCAAAATGGCTGGACGCCGCCCCCATCCGGAGTGATTGGCGACCGGTCGAATTGAGAGAGGGTGTATTCTTCGATGGCGTTATCAACTTTAAAGACGAAAATAGGGAGATCTTAAAGCACAAAGATGATGTGGCATCGGTCGTGATAGACACTCTGAAAGGTGGCGGGCAGTGCCTAATATTTGAGAGCACGAGAAGGTTTTCAGAGGGGACGGCAGATAAGATCGGTAAGGCGATTAGAGGCCAAATTGATGAAGATGCCGGTGAGGAGTTAAAGACGATTGCAACCGGAATCAGGTCTGTTGGTGGAACGGAGTTAGGCGACCGTCTGGCCAGATCCGTAGAGAACGGAAGCGCCTTTCACCACGCAGGTCTCAGGTCGGAGCACAGACGCATTGTGGAAGATGGTTTCAGAACAGGCACAATCAAGGTTATAACAAGCACACCGACACTTGCAGCCGGAATCAACCTCCCAGCAAGACGTGTGATAATAAAAAATTACAGAAGGTATGAGGCGAATCGTGGATCGATACCGATTCCGGTTCTGGAGTATAAACAGATGTGTGGAAGGGCAGGGCGTCCTGAATTGGATCCATATGGGGAGGCTGTCTTGATTGCAAAAAGACCGGATGAGCTTGAGTGGCTCATGCAGAACTACGTCTCCGGCAGGTTGGAAGACATCTGGTCAAAGCTCGGAACGGAGAATGCACTGAGAACTCACCTGCTCTCCCTGATTGCAAGTAGAATTGCAGAGTCGCGATCCGGGCTCATGAAATTTCTCTCCGAGACTTTTTATGCGTTTCAGCAGGATACATGGGATCTGAATCGGATCGTGGATAAGACTCTCCTAATGCTATGCGATGAAGAGATGATAGTTGAGGATGGCAGTCTATACGCAACAAATCTTGGGAGACTCGTCTCAAGGCTGTATATCGATCCCCTCTCTGCCTCCATAATCATAGATGGGTTGAGAGCTCGTCCATCTGTACCGGATCTTGGTCTGATACATCTGATATGTAAGACCCCCGATCTACATTTACTCTACCTGAAGAGGGGTGACTACACATGGATAAATGATCTAATCTGCGAGAACCACAATATGTTTGTACGGGTTCCAGATGAATTCAGTAACGAGTATGAGTGGTTCCTCTCAGAGGTGAAGACCGCTGCGATGATACATGATTGGATCTGCGAGAAGGATGAATCGGTGATTACTGAAAAGTTCGGTGTGGGCCCCGGTGATATCAGAAATATCGTTGAAACGGCAGAATGGATCATGCACTCTACTGTGGAGCTATCAAGTTTTTTAAACCTTCAAACAACCCCCAAGGCAAGGGAACTATCCGTGAGGATCAGATACGGTGTCGAGAGAGATCTACTGGATCTCTTGAGGATAAGAGGTGTTGGTAGGGTGCGCGCAAGGAGGCTATACAATGCGGGATACACCGATGTCAGAACGCTCAGAATTGCCGATATCAAAAAGATCAAGAGATTATTGGGAGATAAAATCGCTGAGAATATAATGGATGAAGTAAGAGATAGGAATGATTAGTATGTGTGGATGGGACTTTCCTGAAGAGAATGAAGATATGAAGAATTTGATCGGAAAACGAGTTAAGGAAGCCTACTGTCTGAAGCCATACAGGGATTACAACCAATATGTCATCGAGTTTGATGATGGGTCCAAGATTGTCTGGAGATACGCAGAAGATGCGTGTGATGTTGAGTTCACATCTTCAAACTCAGAATAAGATAAAAAATTTACTTACCTGTTCACCTTTAAATGTCCCTTGTCCCTGAGTTCTACTTGATCAAAATCTGCTTCACTGCTTTCTGCTATCCTGTACTCTCTTTGTGTTCGGTTACCCCTTCTCCCAAGTATATCATTTCGATACATTCTGGCTAGATATGTTGAGACAGTGCTCAGGTTTATCGTTTGATCATAGACTTCTTCATACTTACTCTTCACATCCAGAGATGTAAACCAAACCTTGGGGAACTCATATCGCAGAAAAAGCTCTAATCTCTCTTTTAAAGTCAGATCTTCGTTATCAATTCCAATGGTTTCTGATTCAAATTGCTCTTCTTTCGGTGTTCGAGTCGAAGTAAATTCTAATGCTTCGATAAACTCAATCACTCGCTCTTTACAGAGCTTTCCATCAAACCACATTGAAGTCCTCATACCTTTTTCGTCGAAGATTTCCAACCGAATTTTCCGGATCTTCATCAGTATTTCTCCATTAAAAAATGAAAGGAAGGGGTAGAGACCGCCCAAAACAGGCTAAATTAGAGGTGAATAACATAGCATTATGAGCATCTGCGGGCATTTAACTCTAACCCCTCATCGTTTTAACGGGGGGGATTGGTTCTTACCCCCCGTCTTCGTTTTAGTATCTTTTTTTCTTACCCATCCCCTCTTCTGTTAATGTGTCTTGTGAACGACAAGTGAACAATGTTATTAATAGTATATAAACCTTTCTCCCGGAAAGAAGGCCAGATATTTGTGGTCATCAATTAATAACTTTAAATATAACCTTATAAACATAATAGTCCTCAACTTAACTCCCATCTATAGTATAAACATACCACATATATAAAACTTTTGTGAATGGTCATTTTTTAAAATCTTATGAATAAAGATCAAAAAAATAAAAAACTACAAATTTAGATTTAAATATTAGTATAAATAGTGAATTAGGCTTTAATATAATTAAAAACTGATATTTTACTGATTTTGTTAAAATGGCCTTTAATGTATTCACAAATTGTGTAAATATGTAATTGCACTCAAAACATAAAACAAGATTGATTTATAGGTGAACCAGATATTAATCTGAGTCGGAGGAGATAATATGGTTGTATGTTCAGGGTGCTCATGCCTTTGTGATGATATCGAGATCGTCATAAAAGGAAGTGAGATAAAAGAGGTCAGAAATGCTTGTCGGATCGGTGCCGATCTGTTTTTTGATTATAATCTAAATAGGGCAACATGCGCTCTTAATGGTGAAAAATTGCCAATGGAAAAGGCGTTGGATGCCGCGATCAGTATCTTAAAAGATGCAAAACGCCCATTTGTATTTGGCCTCGACTGCTCAACGATTGGTGCCCAGAAGAGAAGTATTGCGCTGGCAAAAAAGATCGGTGCAACTATAGATGATGCTTCATCTTATTGTCAGGGCGCCGTTACTTGCAAGATCTTATCCTCTGAGATAAAAACATGTACACTTGACGATGTCAGGAATAGGGCAGATGTGATCATATACTGGGGGTCCGATCCGTCCAATTCACACCCTCGTCACATGTCAAGATTCTCTTACTTTCCTCGAGGCGAATTTCGCTTGAAGGGATGGGAGATCGAGAGAAGTGCCATATGCATTGATGTCAGAGAATCTTCAACTGAAAAGGTCTGCAGAAGAAAAATTATAATCCCGCCAGGAAACGATGGGGCTTTGATTGAGGAATTGATCGAAGCGTTAGAAGGGAGAGTGCCATCCTCTTCATCCGGGATTGAAGCAAAAAAGGCCATAGAATTGGCAGGCCTTTTTAAAAAGGCAGAATATGGGGTCATATTCACGGGAATGGGGCTTATCAACGCTATAAAGAATGATCTTACCCTCTTAGAAGATTTTATGAATAAATTGAATGAATTTACAGAGTTTCATCTGATGCCCATGCTGAGACCCACCAACACTAGGGGTTTTAATCAAATCCTTTATGAGGAAACCGGTTTTGTCAATCGGGTAAAGTTCAATTCGAAAGATAATGACGGTGTGGAGTATGGGGATGAACATTCTTTCATTGAGACCCTGAAGAGGGGAGATTTGGATGCAGCATTGGTGGTTGGATCCGATCCATTGTCCACTATTCCTTTCAGCATATCAAAAAAGCTGGCTGATATCCCAACGATTACGATAAGCTCGACCAATACGCCAACAACAATGATATCTCAAGTTGTCCTAACAAGCGCAAAAACAGCTGTCGAAGTTGATGGAAGTTTATTACGCATGGATGGGATTGAATGTTCTATCGAAAAGGCGATGGATAGTGAATATTTGAGTGAAGAGGAGATATTAAAAAGGCTTTTAGAGGGTGTATAGGTCTGATTGCTGTATTGCTATACCAACGAGTTCATGTGGACGACTCAGACGTTCAGTCCAAGTCAAATAAATTCTCTCAAGCCAGGGTCCGGATTCGAACCGGAGTATAGTCGCTCTGCAGGCGGCCGCGTCAGCCTCTCCGCCACCCTGGCAATCTCTTAACCCTATATACAATGTTAATGTACAGCCTATTAACGTTTTCCATTAGGCTAAGGTTATTTAATCTTCTTATCAATCCTTACTTTGCTCTTCTATAGTCTTTTTGTACTTTTGAGCGAGATCAGAGTAACTTGTTGCACTCATACGGATCAAGGCCGTCTGCTTCATACCAATATCTTTTACTGGTTTTGCAGGATTTCCGACAACAAGCGTCTTTGGCTCAACAACCATATTCTCAGTTACTACTGCACCCGCTCCGACTATACAGTTGTCACCTATATTTGCGCCATCAAGAATGGTACTGTGCATGCCGATTATCACATTATTTCCAACAGTTGCACTGTGAATTACGGCGTTGTGCCCAACGGTCACGTTATCTCCGATTGAGCATGGTGACATCCCGCAGTGTACCGAGCAGTTGTCCTGTATGCTACTATTCTTACCAATTTTGATGGGACTGAAATCCCCTCGAATCGATGCAAAGTCAAAGACTGAGCTCTTTGCCCCAACTTCCACATCACCGGAGATAAAAGCTCTTGGACTGACATATGCTTTGGGATCTATCTTTGGTCTTTTTCCTTTGAATTCAAGTAAAGGCAATACGAGACCTCCTTAATCTATAATTCTTAATACGCACCATATTTCACGTCATATATTTAATAGTTACTCAATCTGACACCGCGCTCCAACCCAATCCATCCTCTTCATTGGAAAGCCTCCTGATAATGGGAAAGGTTTAATAATCGATCAGGTTGATCAGTCTATGCATCGGGGAGATGAGGATCTACAGTTCGTAAACAAAATATATTTATGGCACCAAACCCGATTTGTTGTGATCTATAAGGTAACATGAGTGGATATTTATTTTTGACTAAATCGCAGAAGATAGTGGACAAGATTAATCGAGAAATAATAAAATATGTTCCCGAAGAACCTTTAGAATTTTCTGAGGCCTGTAGAGTTGCCCTGACCGGTGGAAAGCGTTTAAGGGGGCTGGTCGGTGTTTACTCCTGCCTTGCTGTCGGAGGGGAAGAAGAGGTAGCACTCCCTTTTGCAACATCAATCGAGCTGGCACACGCATCTTCTCTTGTCATGGACGATTTTATTGACAAGGACGAAGTACGAAGGGGAAAACCATCCATACACGCAGAGTATGGTCGAGATATGGCGATTCTCGCCAGCAGCTATCTACTTGGATGTTCGTATGAATCGTTTTACGGACTTGTGAGAAGTGACATGGTTCCACACTCAGTCTTCTTCAATATCATCGGCACGGCCCATGATGGTGTAATGAATGCCTGTGTGGGTGAAGCGATGGATATAACATCCGGAACTGTAGGCATGGAAGGGTATTTGAGAACTATTGAAAGAAAGACAGGGGAAGGTTTCAGAGCCGCTGCAGAGATTGGATGTATTATGGGTGAGAGTACAAAAGGCAACATCATAGGAAGACAGATACGACAACTTGTGAACAAAGGCAGATTCACCCTATTTGGTGAAGAGACAGAAAACAACGTCACAGCGTTGTCAAGTTATGGCAAAAACCTCGGTATCTCATTTCAGATCAGAGACGATATACTGGACGTTATAGGAAGTGAAGAGATGCTTGGAAAACCGATCTGGAGTGATATAATTAAAGGTAGAAGCTCTGTTGTTTTGGAAGCTTCAATTCTGGATATCATACCTGAAGAAGAGCTTATAAAGATCTCCAGGGATGATTTTGAGGATATCGAGGAGATAAGAGAGTTTTTG
This sequence comes from Halobacteriota archaeon, assembly GCA_034190245.1. GTDB lineage: Archaea > Halobacteriota > Syntropharchaeia > DAOWMC01 > DAOWMC01 > JAXHTJ01. The sequence goes on from JAXHTJ010000032.1 coordinate 6,873, forward strand.
AAAGGATCAGAAGCAGTAGATTATGCACAGAACCTGGCAATTGAGTACTCCAAGAAGGCTAAATCATCTCTAAGAAGATTGGTTGACTCGGAGTATAAGTCGATTTTGATCGAGATAGCCGACTTTGCGGCGAAAAGGGAGTTATGAGCTGATAATTGGTGGAGTTATGTCTGAAGAGTTAGAAGAGGATCATAAGATAATATCCGGGGATAAAATATTCACTCTCCTTGAGATGTCAAAGCCAAAGATTGCCATTTTTATGGGCTTTATGGCATTTGCGGGGGCAATCTTTTCACCCAATTTTTTCTACGGTCCTTTTCCTGAAGTATTTTATTTAGAGGTACTTTCACTCATCCTTCCGGATTGGTTTGTCTTGCTTTTGTCGATACCGCCTGTGATTTCACTGATAAATGCCGTAGGAGCAGGTTTTATCGCAGCATTGATCTGGGGGGGCACAGCGCTATTTAATGATTACTATGATATCGAGATAGATGAAAGAACAAATCCGGATCGCCCACTTGTAAAGGGGAAGATCACCCCTCAAGAGACGATATTCTGGGCTTTCTGTGCTTACCTCCTTGCGATACTACTGGTGGAGTTTGCTGGAGACAGTTTCACTAGATTTCTTGTTATCGCTTTCGTATTCCTCGGTTTTTCTTACTCTGCAAATCCAATAAGGCTAAGGCGTTCCGGTGTTATGGGGTCGGTTATAATCGGAGCCGCAGGAGCACTCGCTTTCATCGGTGGCAGCTCTTCTCAATACAGCATATCGCCAGACGGGATTTTGATTGCGATTGTGATGGGTGTGCTCATCTCGGCTACAACGATAGCCAAGGACTTCAAGGATATAGAAGGAGATAGAGAGTCTGGTGTCAAGACACTCCCTATTGCTCTTGGTTATGATTCGGCATTAAAGGTTATGATGGTATCGGTTACAGCATCTTATATTATTGCAATGCTACCCTATCTCCTCGGGTTCTATTCATGGAGTAGCTCGCCAGTGATCATAATTGTTGGTGTGGTGAATCTTTTGATCCTCGGCAGGTTGTTCAATAAAGAGGACATAGAGTCTAAAGAAAAAGCGTATCCACGCTCTTTCATATGTCACTCGATCGTGCTTCTTGTCTTTCTTATGGCGAGATTTTTATTTTGAAGGTCACTTAACCTCTATCATCATCTCTTTTACGCCAAATGACAGATCATCGATCAGTATCTCATCTTCGATTTTGTATATGCCTTTCAGCATATGACCCTCTACCTTATATCCTGATACAGTAACGCTCTCTGGTATGCGTACAGATGCACGAAACTCTTTCTCTTCACCCGGATATATCTCTGTTTCAAAATCCTTGCTCATGGTCTTTGTGGCAAGTGTTCCATAGCTGGAATACCTGATGTTCGTTGCCGTTACCTTTATCGTCAGATGGTCAATTACCCTGGTACCTGTATTTTTAACGATCACAATGCCCGTTGCATCATCTCCTAAATGATACGCATCCTTATCCCTTCTCATCTCAACAAACTCAAGTTCTGTGACTTCGGGGATTGTGAAATTTTCAAAATAGACTAAATTTCCATTGTAAATCGCACTCCAACTATACTCGCCTGCAAGTAACCACTCCACACTCAATATGCCATCTGAATCTGTCCTTCCTCTACTCTCCTCGTTTATTTTTATTTCTACACCTTTGAGGGGAGATTCGCCTTGACCAGCCGTGAAGATCAACGTCCCCTCTCTTTGTCCCTCTTCAACGCTCACATTCACAGGGGAGGTGGTACTTAAGTATCCGCTTATCAGCGTGATTAAAACGATTGCAGTAAGTATAGTTAAAACTTTGAGTCTACGCATTTCTACCGTTAGTTAAGGCTTCAATATATCAAAAGGTTTAATGGTTTAGTAACATCAATCAATCTGAAAGGAAGCATATGAGCAGTGCTATGAAACAAATCAGGATTATTTTTGTGTTGCTGGTACTTATCATAATCTCTTTCGGGCCAGCGTCAGCTATTATGGTCACAAATTTAACGCTGCTCAGCAATGCGAATGGATGTGCACCAACGTGGAGCCCTGATGGTAAGAAGATTGCCTTTGGAAATGGCATGGATATCTGGATAATAGACGTAGATAATACTAATTTAACTCCTTTTACCGGAAATCTTTCTTTCTCTGATCTGCTTCTTAATTGGAGCACTGATGGGAATAATATGGCACATAATGTGACCAATTTAACTTCACTAACCGAAGATGTCTCACTTTCCTTTGATTGGGTAGCGTCATGGAGTCCTGATGGGAATAGGATCGCTTTCATGTCGTCTAAATCTGGCAACTTCGACATATGGGTTATGGATGTTGATGGTTCTAATCTGAAGCAGTTGACCACGAGCCCAGAGGAAGAAGGGTATCCGGCCTGGAGCCCTGATGGGACCAAGATTGCCTTCTTTTCGGGTCGATCTGACAACCTGGATATATGGGTGATGGATCTGAACAGTGGCGAACTTTCGCAGTTGACAACCCACCCAAAAAACGACATTCAGCCAGCATGGAGTCCTGACGGGAAGATGATAGCATTCGCATCCTTTCGAGGGCGCAAAATAGACACGGATATCTGGGTGATGGATGCTGATGGGGGTAACTTAAAGCAGCTCACCACTGATAGAGCAGATGACGATCATCCATCCTGGAGTCCTGACGGGAAGATGATAGCCTTTCGATCTGATAGATCTGGAAATTCTGACATCTGGGTGATGAATGTTGATGGAACAAACCAGACACAGCTTACTACAGACCCGGAAGTGGACGAATGCTGTGCCTGGGGTCCTGAAGGGAGGTTGGCATTTGGATCTAAACGATCGGGCGTGGTAAATGTCTGGTTAGCCACGATCGACTTAAAGAAAGATCCATCTCCACCACCACAGCCCGGAACTATCACCATATCTTCATACCCACCAAGAGTAGACCTATTTATTGATGGGTATAATAAAGGTAGAACCCCAAAGACGGTTCATCTTCAACCGGGAGTCCATCAGATCAAGCTGAGAAGGACGGGATTTACTGACGAGGTTATCGACATAGAAGTTCCTGCCGGTGGCACTGAAAACTTATCAGTATCCTTGACACCAATCTCAAAACCAACAAGATCTGGGAGTTTTTTTGCAGTTGGTGGAATTATCGGGGTAGGGTTGATAGTTGCTCTATTATTATACCTTGTCTTGCGAAGGAAGAGCTGATTTATCTCCACAACATCACAGACGGCAATCTCTGCAAGAACTCTGCTAAAAATTGAATTGCCAGGCCAAGAAGATCAAATAATGCACGGAGAAGTTTAACACCGACGCTGAAAGGCATTCCCGCGTATCCCCTGAGTAGATAAGTGATCCCACTCGAACCGCTCAACGGTCCTATGATATCAGAGCCATAATCGGTTGTGGTATTTGAGAAATTGGCAAAATAACTGCTCTGCGTTTCATTTGAAATATCACGAACTACAGGAACCGTCCAGTATATGAGGGACCATACTCTGTCATTGAAGACGTCTAACTCGGGCTGCGTCTGGGCAAGTATCTCACCAAGCAACTTCTCAACGAGGGCAAGAACGGAAGCGAGTGTCTTGCCTGTTTCTGTTGAAAGGGCTGTCTGGTTGTAGGTCCCGCTCTCCGGGAAGGCGCTTGAGATCTCTCTCATTGGCGCGGCCAGGAATTGGATGAGTAATGAGAGCATATCAAATAGCTTCTCAGGAGTTTGAGGATCGAGGTTGCCCCTCCCTTCCTTCAGTATGTAGGTGATACCGATAGTATCATTTCCGATTATGTCAGGTAGATAGTAGACTGTGTCATTCACGACGGTATCGACCTTTGAGACGTCCACGTTCTCAACGATACAGTTGACATTCTTTGCACCCCAGTACACAACACCCCAGATACGCCCTCCCGTCTCGGTCAACTCGGAAGGATAGTTATTGACGATTGAATCCATCATTATCATCAAGAAACCGAGTATACGTGGGACAAGTGAGATTTTGGTGAAATCCTCCATACTCGGCTCAGGTCCTGTCGGTGGTAGCGCTTGTTCTATATTGAACATGATCCATTGTATGATATGAAATAGGTAATCCACAGTATCCAATAGATCGCTGACAAACGGTTTTGATACTGTATCTTTGTCCACTTTCAGTGAGTTGTTCAGGATATATGTGAGGGCTTTCGTACCGTTTACAGGTCCGAGCAGGTCCGGGAGAACATCTGCTGTGGTATTTGTGAAATTGTATACATCACTTTGGACTGTTCCGGCGGCAAGTGCGTTTACGTCTTTGACCAGCCAGTAAAGTATACCCCACACCTGTCTGAATAAGGTATCCAGTTCAGACTCATCGAGTACACCTGCATCGAAGATCTCATACATGATCTTATTGAGGAGATAGAGCACGTTTCTGAGCAGAATAATTATCTCGGTTGAGTGATCAACGATGTTTGGAGACGGCGCTCCGTCACCCGGGAAAGCAACTGGCACTTCTTTTTGTAGCGCCATGAAGTTTGCCAGGAATCTCCACAGTTGAGATGCAAATCCAGTCCCACTGACATCTGCGATATGTTTGACAAGGTATGTTATCTTCTCTGATCCGTCAGTTGCTCCGATGGCCGTTGGAGCATAGTTGAGAATCCAGTCTGTAATCTCCTTGAAATCGGTGGCGTCGATGAATGGTTTAACGTGGTTGATGTTTGCAATGAGCCAGTAAGTTATGCCCCATGTTCTCTGATTCGTCATTTCAAACTCTGCTGAAGCTAGTATGGACTCAAAAGAGAGACTCAAGATATCCAGGATATTTGCCAGAAGTGTCAGGATCTGGGTCCAGAAATCTTCAATTGTGGGCTCGGAACCAGAGACTGGAAGGGCATTATCTAGAGGCTCAAGTATATCGAACGCTCCCAACAGCCCCATCAGCGGATTAAGCTGTGTTATTGCGCTACCGAGTGCATCCGCAAGTGCCTGCCATTCAGACGAATCAACTTTCATCGTGTTGTTGAGTATGTAGTTGAAGCCGTTCGTTCCGTTTACAGGTCCCAGGATATCCGGTAGTCGCTGGGCTGTTGTACTCATAAAAGTAATTGTATCTGATCTGTAAAATGATGGATCAACGGTATATTCCGTTATCGTAGCAAGGTCCTTTATCATCCAGTATATTGTATGGAAGACGTCTATGATTATCGGACGAACAAAAATCCAGACAAGTCCACCGAGCAGATCCAGTATATTCTCCAAACAAGCAAGACAGTCCAACAATCCTATCGAAAGCCTGTCTAAAAAGCCCGTGAGCATCCTTATCAGTTCTGTGCAGAAGTCGACGATGTTTCCAGGACCAGAAACCGGATACGTGGTGTCGTAGACCGCAAGACGGTTTGCCAGAATAATTATGCTCTCGTACATCATCCTGCCCGTGTTCCACGTCCACTGCGAGAGGCTCGTCTCGGTTGTGTCTGTGGAGGATGCAATCCAGATGTTAAGATCAAGGGTTATAACTTCGCCTCCGAAGATGAGTGCCAATATATTGAGTGTGTGCTCCGGCGCTATTCCGAAGGCAAATACATGTGTATCGTCAAGCCATAGCCCGATTCCCATCCATAGGTCCGGTCCGCCAAGTAAATTTAAAGTACCCGTGTTGGTCATGAATATGAAGTCGCAGTGACGTCCAGCCGTGTTCATGCTGCTCACTCCGGGAAGTTGAATGTTCGTCGAGATCGTATAAGTTCTCGGGATGCTGTCTATCTGGGCTCTGGAACCACTGAGTCTCACATTCTGCCAGTTTGCCCCATTTGCGTCATATCTTCGACCGCGCAACGTTACATCGAATGTTGAAGTTGAAAGAGATATCTCGGCTGTGGCTTCGTTATCACTGGGTGTGGCATCTGTTATGTTTCCCTTTACATAGTAAACACCTGTTGGTAACGCCGTTGTGTCCCAGTCGATTGTGGCGTATCCTGAGAGGTTGGTCGATGTTGTACCGAGGTATGTGGTCGTTGTAACATAAGTGTAGTACCAATCGACAGGAGCGGATGGCACTGGAAGGCCGGTGAGAGTATCATTTACATATGTCACAAGGGGTATCATGTCCCCCGGTAAATAAGAGCTCCCGGAAGTTGGGTCACTCCAGATTATCTCAGTGTACCCCCAATTGGTCCAGTTGTATATACCCAACTGGATATAATCGGTGTAAAACGGCTGACTTGAACCGGTGTAATATAGTGAAAAGGTGAGATTTCCGCCAGTATCAAAATAATTTGAAAAACCGCTCACTACTTCTCCTGTCATCGTAAACTCGGAAGTACTTCCCGACTCGTTAAGAAGCTCATAGCTGCCAGAGGTATAGTTCCATATATGGAGCTGGATACTGTCCGAGGTTGCTCCATACCCCATAAATGTGATTGCTAGAAGGGTGGCGTCACTGCGGACGGTATTGTTGACATTGACCTTGAATCTGAGTGCTGCCTCAGCAGTACCGCTAACAGGATCTTTGGAGTTATGATAGACACCATCATCACTTGCAATCTGACTGTACTCCGTAGCATTGAACTCGGTATTTGGGTATGTTTCAGTACACTCACCAAAATTATTTACTTCAAAACCGAATGCCCATCTATCGGTTCCGGCTACTGTGGCGTAGTTATAAACAGTTAAGTTGAAGGGGTTTGCTGAAACGGTAGGATCAACGGTAAACTGCTTTACCGATGAATTGACCGGGTCATCCACATATGAATCATCCACGCTCACCCTCCAGTACCAGGTATCCAGGCCGAGTGAAGTTGGTACATCAAAGGACTCGGATGTCCCGGGATAATAAACTCTAAGATCACCACTGTCAAAAGTGTTGACGGTATCGAGATATAATGTATGGGTCAGTGTATCTGCCGGATCATTATCAAAATCATTCGAATCCCAAGTCAAAGTTGGTGTGGTGTCCGGTACGGTTGAGTTGTTCAGTGGTGATACAAGACTTATAGTCGGTAGGACGTTGAGTATCAGATCTGATGCCTGCTGAGTTCCGGGGCTTGCTGATACTACTTCAACCACCTCATCGTAAAATGCACCATATGTGACATTAATCTCAAGGACGTCCCCGTCGTCGTAATCGTCCAGGTCTATCAACCATATGCCATTGCCATCTGTTGTATCACTATATAAGTCGGATTTGTCTGTGTTTAACAGGTTTACAGTCAAACCGGGCCCATCAGCAGTTCCGTTGTGGTAGTTTACATAACCCCACACAGTGTGCGGTGGCCCTTGAGCAGATGCTATTGGCGTGATCCATACACCGCCACTCAGTGTACTGCTGCTTAAGATTAACAGCACCATAAATATCGATATTATCTTCTTCACACTCTTCGCAACCCCGTGGCAAACATCCTACTTACACTTCAATTAACTTTAAACCAATTTGTCTTTATATCCAATATAGGTATTGCTTTATTTAAGCAATTGCAACATAGAGTGTCACTATCTCTTCTTTTTAATCTCTTCTTCTAAAGCCTCTTCTCCCATATCTGTCAGACTATATCGGGAGGGTCCTTTTTTGTATTGCAATATTACACCGGTTATAATTACAGCGACTACCACACCTGTTAAGATTATAGATGGAATCAGCTTATCGGATGCTCTCGTTGGTTCGGATGCCTGAATTGTAGTTGCAGACGGTATAAGTGTCGGTGTGGTGATTGCCTTGGTAGTTGGTGTTGTAGTTGGTTTAGGTGTTGGAGTTGGAGTTGTTGTTGGTGTAGGTGTCGATGAGGGCGGTAGTACGCCTCCACCCCCTCCACCACCAATAAATTGTTTTGGATTGTCGGTAGGATGATTTGAATTTAGTTCGTCTGTCGTTAGTGTCAGATTATCGGCTTTTTGGAATCCAACCGAGGTATCAACGATTATTATTGTGTTTTCGAAATCTCCATCAGAGGTTGCAGTTATTGCTATTTCATCACCATCTTCGTACCCACTAGGAAGATTTGCCAGTTGTATGATCCAGTGGCCATCGTCAGCGGTTGTTATGTTCAGTGACTCACCGGTTCTTGTATTGCTTGCAACCACGTTTGCACCCGGAAGTGGGTTACTACCCGAGTAGACATACCCATATATGGAATGTGGCGGACCAGTATCAGCCGATACAATCCCGATTAAGAGGATGACCAGTAGAATCCATGCCAATTCTTCATATCTCATCTAAATCTCCTCAATATATCCATGTTGTATCATTATCAACCCAGACCCAATAGCCTTTACCAATTGTCATATTGAAGTCACCGCCGACACCAACTATGTACGTATTCTCATACACTGTTTTGTTCCAATTGCCCACTATCTGTGTACAGTTTGAACCAATGTCGGTGGCAGTCTCACTTGCCGTAGCATTTGCTTTGAGGCCTATCAGGTTCCATCCGGTTATGAGATCACTTATTATCGTATCTACTGGCGCGCCGAATCGCTGTGATGTCTCGTTCGAGGAGCCATAGGTCCAATATCCATATCCGGGTTCCATGATATAATTGTCACCAGTAATACTGATAAGACGGGTTGAGTATGTCTTGGTTGTTCTATTTACCATCGTTACTTTTGTGATATTTGGGATGCTCGAACCAAAATTTTCCGCATAAAGATACCATTCATTCAATGGTAATGATATGAGTGTATATCCAGAGTTTACTTCTATAATACGGAATATGCCAACCGAAAAATTACCAGAAGTCGAGCTTTGATAACCCTCACTATCAACTGCATATACTGTGAAGTTCACGGTTTCGTTTGATGCAGGAGGGGTATACGCATACCAGAAACTGGGGGTTGTGCCATTCATCGTCTTGTTTGCACCGCCATCTAGATCCTCTATACTTATATTAACGGTGAGGTTAGACGCATCTATTATCGAGATCGTTATGTTCTGTTCGTTACCGAGCTCCAACATATCGGTGTAGCCTGGTATACCCATGATCGGTGGTGACATATCTGATACGTTAAATTTCAGCTCAATTGTAGTGGAGTTCCACTCGTTCACACCATCATCTGCATATGCAAAGGTCCAGTTGTACGTTCCAAGTGGCTTTCCAGTAGTATTAAACGTATAATTCCAGAATCCTGATTGGGTTGTTTTATTTTTGAGTGATGCTGTGAAATTATATTCAGTTCCATTCGGATACATTATCTTGAATTTGCTAGAATTCACACCGGAGTTGTCAGTTATGCTGATCCATAGCTCAGTTGTATCTCCTTGAGCCACCTCACTAACACTCAATCCCGGGGTGTAGAACTTAGGAGGTTCCGAGTCTGATATGATAATTATTGATATATTGGCTTCATCCTCTGAGGTGACATTGTAATATAAAGTTTCATTATCGGTTATGTTGGATTTTATGTAATAGGTTCCCGCCGAAAGTCCTGTTGTGTCCCAGTTAATTGTAGCATGTCCGGTGTTGTTTGTTGAGTTGGATCCTATTGTCGTATTCGATGTTGTGGCGTTCCACCAGTAGAAATTTACCGGATGGTTATTTATACTTGAAGAATTATTTGCATCTCTTATCAGACATTTCAATGGTATTTGAGTTCCCTGTGTGTAGTTGCTTCCGTCGGCAGGAGAAACCCACGACAGATTTGACAAACCCCAGAGATCAAATGACATTGTATCGGTATAGTTAAAGTTACCTGTGGTGCTGTTTGCATATATCCTCCAGCTTATGTTACCAATATCCCAGCTCAACAGTTCGCTACTGAGAGTGAAGTTCGACCAGTCCTCTGTTCCATTCAACTCAATTGTTGAGACGTTCTGCCAGGCTCCTGAAACATTCCTCTGTAGTGTTGCATTCAAAAGAGCAGTGGGATCTGTCCATCTCGCACGAAGTACAATGGAATCACCCCTATTCACATCATCAGAAGATTGACTTTGATTCCACCAGTTCACTCCTAACGGCGTGATCCAAGTGACGTTCCAATCGTGTAGTGTTGGCGTTAGAGATACATTTGTGGTGCTGAGACTTGCAAGCAATCTGATCGTCGTGTTTGTGATTGATGAAATGTCCTGTCCCGAGGTTACACTCATGATCGTGTTGTTGTTCTCATCCAGAATTTTGTAGGTGATGCTTGTACCGGATGGTGTGGCATCATCTGCATAAAACCTGTCCCAACTTGTAAAATTTTGGGGCGTTATCTCAATAGAAGTGAGGTTGCCTGAGGTTTCGTAGGGTTTTACCGGTATCGCAATAATCCTTGCGTTTCCCATTCCAGCATCGGGACTTGCACTTGAACCAGACCTGTATCTTAGAGCAACATCGTGATTTTGCGCATCGAGACTCAGGTTCTTAAAAGAGAAATACGCAGCACGATCCGAGTTGTCTGATGCGCCTCTTTGCATGTACCCATACTCTGTTTGATCTATGGTCATATCCCAAAAACCGTTTTGGTTAGCACTATTACCGGCATCTACTCCCACCAATCCAGTACCAAAAATCAGGTAATCCGCTGCAACAGGAGGCGTAAATGATAGAACCGTCTTGTCTGCCCATGATGTTCCTCCATTTGTTGTGTAACTTTCACCTGATATGGAATCATGGTTGTAATGATCGGTGAGCCTTATTGCTGAGACCCTTGCTCTTCTCATATACATAGTTCCGGATTCCGATCTCCCCTGTATCTTTAATGTGTGCGAACCTGCTGAGAGATAGGAGACATTTAAAGAGATATAATCTCTGTAGTCAGTTGTCTGTTCACCCTCAACAAACGCTTCACCAAGCGATGTACTATCAACCCAGAGCTGAGCATAAACACTGTAACTGGTACTTGCCGGTCTGTATTCGGAAGAGCCAATTATCAGATAGTATCCTGGTGTATCTACGTTGAATGTCTCTGTGACAATATCGGAGTACGAGGTGCTAAGACTCTGCTCAGTGTCTGTCTCGGCAAAATGATAATCCTTCATCTCAAGAACAGCGATCCTGGCATTCTTTATTCCAACGGTTCCGCCAGTATTCTCGGTAGAATACTGTATCTTTATAGTGTGCTCCGAACTATCCAGATTCATTATTCTGTGTGTGGAAAAGTGATAGGACCATAATGAAGATCCTTCTTCATCCGGTTCAGTGGTCAAGTAACCATAGGTTGTGCCATCCACGGTCAATTGGGAGCGGATATCGTAACCGTCGTTCGTCCCCCTCAGTTCAGCGGAGGCCAGGATTAGATAGTTACCTCCATCTGGCGTGAATGTCAGGGTGGCTTTGTCCTGCCAGCTTGTGTCCGTGTTCCAGGTAGACTGACTTTCACTTTCCGTATAGTAAAACTCAATCTCCTCGAGCTCTACGTCACCTCCGCTAACTGTCAAATCTTCCTTAATCGCAATTCCAGTTTCATCATCAAAAGTGTCATTCCATAAACCTGCACTTTCATCAATCGCATAATTATGAGCATACTTAATATCATCTCCAAACCTGAACTGAAGAATATGTTCTCCCGACGTCTTTACCCCGAAAACCGCTTTACCTTCCAGATAAGACCAATTTGAAGATATCAGATCGTCATATATCTTCGCTTTTACTGGGACCCAAAAAGCTCCTTCTTTCTGGTAGAGCCCTACAAAACCAACCTCTTCTGGAAAGGAATGGTCGTTGATCTCAAGGGTGCCATGACCAGTCGTATTGAAATAGATCACCCAGTCACCTCCAACTACCGGATAGGACTGTGGATTCAGGATTGTTATCGATTTATCGGGACCAAGCGACAGATCTGAAGTATGTACAGTATCTATGACTGACAACAGAAAAATTGAAAATAAGAGCAATATTGCTCCAATTATAACAATTTTCCTCATTTTATCCATCCCTCTTCAATTCGGTTTTTAAAAACCGACCTAATAATAGTTATGTAGATGATGGATAATAACCTTAACGGCGCCTAAAAAATATATCGAAGACTTCAAAATTCTGTGCCCTTATTATACATATACCAGAAGTTCTTCTCTACCCAGGAGATAAAGTCTGGATTATCCCCTATTATTCCAAAGTTCCAGTCCAATACTCCCCTTTTGTCAGGGAAGAGTATACCAGCCTCTTTTTCATCTATTAACAGAATTCCCATGAAGATACCTTCAACATCCAACGTCCTTATATTGATACTATGAAGGAGGTCTATATCCCGATTTATAGCTCCATGGTTCTGGGGCATATCACCCATAAGTCCGTACCCATCTACTCCTTTTTGACCAATCTCTCTGAGAAGAGGGAGTGTAATTTCAGGAAATCGATCAGTAATGCATAAAACTCTTTCTTCTGAACTTTTAACCATACTCATAACCTTGGAGATTATCTTCGGAGCAGGAGTAATCAGCTCTGTATTTCTGAGTACAGACATCTCTCCAATAATGTCATCGGTAAATTTAGAAAGACTGTGAGTCTCCCAGAAATCACTGAACTTTGCCATCACCTCCATCCCTCCCAATGAATTTACAAATATTTTGCCGTTTGTGGTGAGAGTGAAAGCTCTTCCGTTCTTCTTTATTAAACCTCCTTCAGCCAGTATCTGAAGATGTCTATGGATATATGACTGTGAGGTGGCAAAAAGCTCTGAAAGATCGGTTGCAGTCTTTGCATTATCTTTCAGAACTCTAAGTAGCCTCAATCTCGCATTGTGACCAGATGTTTTAAAGACGGAGGAAATTATCTGGGAATTTTCCATATCATATACGGTTAGGTGCCAATATAAGATAACACTTTCCAATTAGTGTGCCTGTTTTCATGATTTTAATAATCTTTCCAAAAACCGTAAAATTCATAAAAAAGTCTAAAAATTACTTTATTTTAATTATTAACTTATTTTCAAAGGAAAATAATATACGTATATTGTAAAAAGGATTTATAACCCATCTTTGACACTTAGCATCTGCTAATTTCTTCAAAAAATTAATTTGACAGAAGCCTAAAATCGGGCCGTTTTTGCCCCAAAATCACCTGTGAAACCCCCCAAAATTGGAAAAG
>JAXHTJ010000315.1:0-1140 GCA_034190245.1 Halobacteriota archaeon
CTGCATAGTGATCTATACCATGCCTTGTTCAGCTCATATGCGAACAGAGACATACTGCTGATATTCCCTGGAACGCCAAAGTAGTTATAATGCCCTTGCAATATACTCTTCAGCCATTCAGCTGTTTCCTGTATAGGTCTATGCCTCCTCTTCATAAGCTCAATTCTCAACTCTTTCAGCCTCTTATTCATTCTCTTCTTACTGGTTTTACGCCAGACCATAAATTTTCCGGATTTCCTTGTCGTTCCACAATAATGCGTAAAGCCAAGAAATTCAAATGTCGGCGATTTGCCATATCCTCTTTCTTTATTTCGTGCATTTGCAAATCTACCAAATCTGATAAATTTTGTCTTTTCCCTATGAAGTTCAAGACCAAAATGTTCCATACGGTTCTCAAGTTCTGTTAGAAATCTTTTCGCATCACTCTGATGTTGAAATGCCAGAACGCTGTCATCTGCATATCTGATTACAATCATGTCTCCAGTACTACAACGTTTCCTCCATTGTTTACACCATAGATCATATACGTAATGCAAATAAACATTACTGAGTAGAGGGGAAATCACTGAACCCTGTGGAGTCCCGATTCTTGACGTGATTCTCCGACCTTTCTCATCAAGATATCCAACTTTTAGCCATTTTTGAATCATACGGATAACGCGCTTGTCCTTGATGCGGTGCTGTAGAAACCTGATTAGCCAATCATGGTTGACCCGGTCAAAATATTTCACAATGTCCAGATCCAGCACCCAATTTAATTTCTTACTCATCAATCCGACATGTAGTGCATCAAGTGCATTATGTTGGTTTCTTCCCGGTCTGAAACCGTACGAGAAACCTTGGAAATCTATCTCATAAATCTTATTAAGCAGAAAAACGAAAGCCTGCTGTACAACCTTATCTTCCACACATTGTATGCTGATAAGTCTTTCTGATCCACCCGCCTTAGGTATTGGAACCCTTCTTGCGGGTTTAGGCCTATATGCACCGTTTTGGATTTTTTCATAAAGCTTTTTAAGATTTAAGTCGATATCCTTCTCATATTCTTGCCACGTAATGCCGTCCATACCTACTGAGGCTCTTCGATCGAGTGTGTAGAAACTCTCTCGTAAAAGTCTTATATCGATATGATGCATAAGA
>JAXHTJ010000316.1:0-1135 GCA_034190245.1 Halobacteriota archaeon
GCACAAGGAAAAACAAAGATAGGAGTAAAATGGGTTATACGTGATAAGGATGGAAACATAAAAGAAGAAGGGGAGGAGATAACAGATGGCAACGCTTGTAAATGCTGGACTTGAGCGAAAGGCAAGGCTCGTATGTGGTGATTCTTCGAGTAATTTTCAGTGGACCGCTCTTGGTTCTGGATCTACTGCCGAATCGAACTCTGACACCGCACTAGATACAGAAATAACAACAAACGGTGGTGCTCGTATGCTCGCAGATACTATAGCATACGAGGCAGATTATAAAGCAAAATGGGTATCAACATGGACCTTCAGTGGGGCACTCGCAATAAATGAGTGTGGTGTCTTCGATCAACTGGCAGTTGGTGGTACAATGTTATTCAGGCATGTATTCGCTGCTACAAAAAACGTGATTAGCGGTGACACATTGCAAATTACATTCTACGAAACTGAATCAAGAGCATGACTGATTATTTCGATACCGTTTCAGTAACAGGAAACGGTGCGACCTCAATAGGATCTGCAGTAAGCACTCTAGTAGACACCGCATCAGTGACTGGAACAGGTGCTGTGTCAATAGGATCTGCTGCTAGTACACTTGCTGATACCGTTTCAGTAACAGGAAACGGTGCTGTATCTTCACTTTCTTTCATGTTCAACGATCTTGACAATTACAACGTCAAGAGCTGGACAGTAAGAAAAAGTATACAAGAGGTTATGTGGACTTTCAATGGTCAGATAGATGGGCATTCTGTACCTTCATATTTCACACAATTACAGATATTCGCAGATGATTATGCGGATGTGACACAATGTCTATTTATTGGGTTGATCCCCGGAGCTTCATATGCTCTTGCTAGTGTAAACAACACATCTAATATCACGGGTTATGATTATGGGTGGTATCTTTCAGCTCAATTCGTTCCGGAATCGCTAAGGCAAACAGACGAAGACACAAATCCTGCGGACACAATTGAATCTTTGTTGGGTGGGGTAGATTGGTACACCACAACAGGTATAGAACCGTATGAGATCAGAACCGTATCAGATTGGGCGAGTATCAAAAAATCATATGTGTGGGATGCAAAAACTACGAAATGGAAAGCAATCAAAGAGATATGTGAACACACAAGTC
>JAXHTJ010000317.1:0-1125 GCA_034190245.1 Halobacteriota archaeon
TCTCGAACTGTGAACAGCTAGCTCTTATGATTCAAACTCTTGAACCGGACGACGAATTGATGAATCAGATCAAGTTGCTTGAGGAAGAAATATGAGGAGTGATAAAAAATAATTGAATCGGAAAACTAATAACTCGTATGGACATCAATGACATCAATGAAAAAGATATACTAATCCACTCGCCAGAACTACTTACAAGGCGAGTATATGGGTATCGTATCTCGGATCCGCATCAAAATATCCTAGATCACATTGATGCACATCAAAGTACCCTTGATCTAGCGCCCCGTGGTATCGGAAAGACAAGGGTACTCACAATCGGATGGGTCACTTGGAAAGTAATTAATAATCCCGATCTGAGGATACTCATAGTTTCGGATACAGACGGGCATGCTGTCAGATTCCTCAAAACAATCAAGACCGCTTTGGAAGTATCCGACACAATCAAAAATTATTATGGTGATCTAAGAGGTGACACCTGGACAGATCACGAGATCACCCTAAGTGGTAGATCCAAAATATTCACTGAAGCGACTATAACCGCTCACGGAATGTATAGCGGTGCGGTTACGTCCGGTCACTACGATATCATAATAGCGGACGACCTTATTAATTTTGATAACAGCCGTACTGAAGGACAGCGAGAGCGAGCAAAAGACTGGTTCAAAACAACACTTTTGCCAACCTTACTCACAGATGGAGAGATTCACGTTTTGGGAACCAGATATAACCCCCAAGATCTCTACCAATTTGTTATCGATGAGTTAGGTTATGATGTACAGATTCAAAGAGCAATCGGGGAAGATGGCACGAGTATATGTGAGTGGTTGCTGCCCCTCAACGATAAAATCATAAACGGGAAGATTCACGAAGGACTCACAACAAAAAGAGAAAAACTTGGATCTATCATATTTGATCTTCAATATCAGAACGATGTTGAGCTAATGAAGACAGGAAAGATCTTTAAATATTCGTATTTCCAGTTTTATGACGAATTACCTTCGACCTCTGCTGTATATATGGGTATTGATCCTGCGATCTCAAAGAAGAGTACAGCTGATTATTTTGCTCTATGTGCGATCGGCATCGTTGGAACTGACATCTATATACTCGACGCTTACAGAG
>JAXHTJ010000318.1:0-1113 GCA_034190245.1 Halobacteriota archaeon
CATCGGTGATACATTGTACTGTGCAGGTCTCAGGATCTAGTTCACAGTCCTTACATTTGCGAGTGAATGACTCCCTGATCTGTTTCTTCGTGATTTCAATTTCTTCGATATTCATTTTTTTTGCTCCTTGGGGTTTGTTTCCCAATAATATATTGGTTATAATAGTATATAAAGGTTTTGGTCAAGAGTGGAATGAGTCAAAGTGTACATACTAACAACCGAGCGGTAATGGTATTATCCTGCTAGGGTTTCGTGGTACCCACACATACTTTTCAGAACCTTCGTATACATGTTTGAATATCACCTTATGTTCTGTCCATACGTATACGTCATATCCTTCTTCAGCTCCATGCCCCTCGTTGAACTCGTAGTCAAGTATCTCCAATGCTGTTTTTATATTTTCCCCATCATAGAAAAAAGGAGATGGGGGGTCGTCTATATGTCCTTTTGCACCGATACTTATTGCTAGTATTTCCTCGCCGTTCAGAATTTTTAATATTTCGTCCTTTGCGTTCATCTAATCAACCCCACTAGTTTTCATAGTATAGGATGGGTGTGGGTTCGAACCACAGTCCACACGATTCACACAATAACAAAAGTCGTACGCACCCTTGGTAAAGATCCTCAATGTGTGCCTCGCCATAAAACGTTCTAGACTACCCATCCACACCGCTAGGTCTTATATATGTTACATTTTCACCTTTACTTTTTTCAGATATGATTTTAGGATTAGTTTCTATTTCTATGATTTCTCCCGTATCAAGTACGAAAATGTCATATCTTCGTTTTGTGCCCTCAACAACAGCTTCAGTTATGTATTCCTTTCCATCCTTTGCAAGTGCCCAACACACTTCAAATTTCTTGAGTTCATGAGCGTATGTGTTACCCGTGTTTATCCTGATACAATTTCTATGTATCTTTGACGTGTGTTCTAGTCTTCGAGCATTGTCATTCTTTGCCCGCTGAAGGTCTCTCTTATTCATGTTACATCATCCTTCGTAATGTACGCTCAATTCCATTTTCAGATGCTTCTGCTAATCCTTTCCCATCCAAAAAAACATTACAATTGATACAGTCTTTTTTTTCATCCCAAGTCATAACCATTATTTCAGT
>JAXHTJ010000319.1:0-1104 GCA_034190245.1 Halobacteriota archaeon
ATCTGAATACGTTATAACCGACCCATAAGGTATTCTTCTTGTCTCATAGAGGACATCTCTTTCAAATTCTGTCAGTTCTGATAGATCAACATCATAAACACCAAAATCGACATCTTTACCATCGAAATACTCTTTAATATCGCTTATAACTCTGGAATCTTTAAAATCTATCTCAGGTATCGTCTCTTCTATCACGACTCTTTTTAACCTTTCATTAAAGAAGATAAGGATATAACGGTCAATATATTCGATGTAAGCCATATCGCAACTCATAATAATTATGGATTAATTCAACTATGCATAAAGTGGTCTAAAGGAGGATTTGATCTTGGAAGATTATGATGTTATTGTTGTTGGTGCAGGGTATGGAGGTCTCGTGGCAGCTGAGACATCAGCACGAAACGGCCTAAAGACTCTGCTTCTTGAGAAGAGCCGTGAGATAGGAGAGCCTTCAAGTGACACCGGGGCTGTCCACATCGCCGCTGTCAAGCATTTTGATATAGACGAGGAACTTCTACTCAATCCCTTTTATGGTATCCAGATATTCTCACCAAACGAGGACTGTGTGACGATAAACACCAAAGGTGAAGTTGGTTACATGGTCGATAGGAAGAACTTCTTCAAAAGTCTTGCAAAAAAGGCGATCGAATCCGGGGTTGATATAAAACTGGGGTATAGGGCAAAGGATGCTATAACTGAAGATGGTGTTGTGAGAGGTGTTATCGCAGAAAGAGAGCAGAAGGATTACAAGTTCACTTCAAATATCACTATTGCAGCTGATGGAACAAACTCGGTCGTGATGCGAAAAGCAGGGATTGGAAAGATAGGTGAGTTCGTCGTCTGTAGAGAGTACGAACTTTACAATGCAACTATGGATACGGATAGATACATGCAGATATTCCTTGGAAATGAGTTTGCACCCGGACATGCAGCTTGGATATATCCAGTCACAAAGTCACACATATTCTTCGGAGTTGCAATACTTGAGGCAAAGGCCAATGGAACGATCTATGATTATGTAGACAGGTCCTGGAAGACACCAATGATTGCAAAGAGGCTTGGAAGTGCAAAATGCACCGAGGAACGCATAGGATTCATCCCTAC
>JAXHTJ010000320.1:0-1100 GCA_034190245.1 Halobacteriota archaeon
CAAGGAATTTCAAACTCAATAGGCCTGTACCGCATCCTATATCAAGAACGCTTTCTCCATCCTTTACCTCTGAGACCTCAACGGCAAGATCGAGCATATCATGGTGTCTCTTCATCTTGCCAAGTGTCTGATCATACTCGTTTGACCACTCTTTGAACCAGTCTTCAGTTGATTTTGTCATCTCATCTCCTTCTCTCGTATGGCAGATCAAAAACGCTTCTTATAGATATGGCAGTACGGCCCTTTACCCGTCTTACCATAATACTCCTGGTGGTACTCTTCTGCCTCCCAGAAGACTTCCCCCTTCTCAAGAGTAGTGGCCACCTTGTAACCTTTCTCTTCAAGGATTTTGATCAGCCTCTCTGCTGTCTCTTTCTGCTCTTCGTCCAGATAAAAAATGGCAGACCTGTATTGCTTTCCTATGTCCGGGCCTTGACGGTCGACCTCTTCAGGATCATGTATCTCAAAGAAGAGTCTGGCAAGATCCTCGTATGTGGTCTGTGAGGGATCATAAGTCACCTCAATTGCCTCGGCGTGTCCGGTCTTCCCGCTACAAACCTCCTTGTATGTCGGATCATCCTTATCTCCCCCTATATATCCGACACGTGTTGAAATGACGCCTACAGCATCTTTAAAATAATGCTCAACTCCCCAAAAACATCCTCCTGCAAAAATAGCTCTTTTGTATTCACCTTCTTCTTTTTCCGGTATGAAATCCAGTGAAATGGAATTCACACAGTGTCTTGCATCCTTTTCGGTGAATTTTTCTCCTTCAAATACATGACCAAGATGTGCCCCACAGTTGTTACAGAGTATCTCAGTTCGCACTCCATCGGCATCGATCTCTCTTTTTACTGCTCCGGGAATCTCATCATCGAAGCTTGGCCAGCCACAGTGAGAATCAAATTTGTCATGAGACCTGTACAGATGCGAACCGCACCTTTTACAGGTGTAAATTCCCTTCTCCTTGTGGTTTGTATACTCTCCGGAAAATGGCATCTCCGTTCCCTTATGTACAATTACGCTCTCTTCCTCAGGTGTCAATCTTTTATACTTCATTTTTTATCTTCCTGAGCCTCTTGAGTTGCCCTACTTGAAAA
>JAXHTJ010000321.1:0-1099 GCA_034190245.1 Halobacteriota archaeon
TCGGACTTCCTTGACAGATTACCTGCAAAAGAGACAGGGATGAATACATTTCACGAGTCATTGATGAAAAGTGACAGAGATGCCCTCGTCTATGATATCACCTCACTTTCCTCGACTTCAATGAAGAGTCTTGGGTAGAGAAGCTATTGAATAACGGTTTTGATCCGACCAGAAGGACTTTATTTCTATGGGTGAGTGTGGCGATCTACCTTGAAGAGGATGTTATCAAAGATACGCTGAAGAAGGTGGCTGATATAAGTGCAGAAGGGAGTCTTGTAGCCATGGACTTCTATTCAACTGCTTTTGTGAAAGGAGAAAGCTCTTCTACCTTGAAAAGGAGTATAAGCCTGATGGAAAGGATGGGTGAACCCTGGGTCTTCGGAATTGATATGTCAGGGGATGTCAAGAGGACTGTCGAATCATTTACAAAAGAGTCAGGACTCGCTATGAGGGACTTTACTTTATTTGGAGGAGAAGATGAATCTAACGAGCCATTCTATGCCATTTCTGTATTTGAGAAGATGTGATTTTATTTTGTGTATGACCGTTAGATAGAAATAAGGAAATTGAGTATAATGATAAATAGGCTTTGACGCTTTGAGCGAGAAGAAGAGCCAATTCCAAAAAGAGGTGCTTATGTCATATCATATCGACGCTGAGAAGATCAGTCTCGATGACTTACGCAAGCGAATTGAGGGGACTGATCTTGTACCAAGTAGAGTTACACTACTGGACGGGATAGAGACAAAGTTCAAAACACTAGAAGAAAAAGGTATCACGACGCTTGCCAGTCTACAAAAAGAGCTTAAAAACGCAAAGCGCCTTGAAGCAGTGTCAAAGGAGACGGGTATAGACGCGCAGTATCTAACCTTACTCAGGCGAGAGATAGGAGGTTATTTTCCAAAGCCAATTGCGTTGAAAGCTTTCGATTGGCTTCCGAAAGAAGAAATTGCAAAGCTCGAAAGGGATGGAATACCCAATACCGCCGCGTTACACAAAGCAACAAGTAGCAAAGAGGATAGCACGGAGCTTGAGAAAAGGACTGGTGTGGATCGTGACATTCTCGACGCACTTGCTCATCTCGCAGATCTGACAAGAG
>JAXHTJ010000322.1:0-1055 GCA_034190245.1 Halobacteriota archaeon
CGGGCATAGATAGGTGCATGTTCCGCATCTTATACATTTTACTGCGATATCCTGCCAGAGAGGGCTATCAAAATTGGCATCCAATTTTTATGATACCCTTTTTATTTCAACTCGCCTCTTAATAGCGCCCATTGCATCTCTATGGACCTTGTCCCTCTCTTCTTTATCCTCATCTTCTGCATCCTCGATCTCCCATTCGCTTGCTGGCATCTCTTGCCTTGACCTTATATAAATGATTGTAACCTTTTCCCCAGACGAAGTGCTGATCTGGCCGCATCTATTGCTACATTTCCAACACCAACGATGGCGACTTTATCTCCAAGTTTAACATCGGCCCCCAAGGTTTAAATCTCTTAAGAAGGTAACTCCGTGTATTACCCCGTCTAAATCTTCCCCGGGTACGTTCAATTTCATGCTATTATGCGCTCCGCAGGCAACAAAGACCGCGTTATAATCTTTAAGATCTTCAAGGCTTTCAATTGGCGAATTTGTCTTTATCTCGACACCTAGGTCTTTAATGTAGTCTATTTCGGAATCGAGTATGTCTCTTGGCAAACGATATTTGGGGATCCCTACATGCATCATTCCACCGGTAACAGGTAATTTTTCAAAGATTGTGACAGAATACCCCATTTTTGCAAGATCATGTGCTTCGGACAAACCTGCTGGGCCCGAACCAATTATGGCAATTTTTTCATCCTTTGTTTTCTCAACAGGAGTTGGTTTTTCCTTATTTTTAAGTTCATAGTCTGCAGCAAACCTTTTCAGAGATGCAATCGATATCGTCTCATCTAATTCTCCCTTATTGCATTCATCTTCACATGGATGCGGGTATACTCTACCACAAATCGCAGGCAATGGGAGTCGTTCTCTTATTACATCAAGAGCCTCTTTGAACTTTCCGCTAGCAATTAAAGCTACATAGCCCTGCACATTTGTATTGGCTGGACAGGTAGGCCTACAGGATGGTTCTTCTTCTTTTTTATCTATCGTATAGACAAGAGGCACTGCTTGTGGGAAGGGTACATAAACATCCCCCCTCCTTTTTAAACCAA
>JAXHTJ010000323.1:0-1053 GCA_034190245.1 Halobacteriota archaeon
AGCACACCGCTCGTCTGGATCAAGACTGCTGCGGCAACCGCGGCTACCAGGACCATGGCAATGAATATGATCAGTGTACCTATCCCCATCTGTGCACTCTCATCTTCCCTTATGGAAGATCGTTGGTTCGCTTTCATTCTTTCTCACCCCCTCAAAGTTCAAATTAAATAAAGGATGTTAAAAATAACATCCTGAACTTCATCCTCACGGGAATATCGGTAAATATATGTCAACGCCATATGATGGTGGCATCGTCAACTCCCTTATTACCGCTGCACCGTGCTCTGGCTTGATCTCGATACGCATCGGTTCCCTTGAAGGGAAGTCCATACCTGGCTGTAGTTCGATTATCACAAGATCACCGGAGTTTATGACATAGTTGCTGTTATTTGGGTCATACGAGCTATCCTCATCCCGCAGTTCCGTAACGGTGAATGCCGTAGTACCTATTGTGGTCGTATTGAACTGGATATTCTCCGTACGAGTCGTCTCATTCTGCAGTGAGATCCTGAGCATCGATAGGTCTATATCACCCGCACCTGCCATCACCTTTATCGTCATATTAACGTATTCAAGGTCGTTGGTCGAGGTACTTGCCCTGTGTCCCACTATAGTCTCTATCGCAATATTTGATGCAACTTCCGCTGTTGCCTCTTTACCGGTCTCAGTTGCTCTCTGCTGAAGTACACCACTCGTCTGGATCAAGACTGCTGCGGCAACCGCGGCTACCAGGACCATGGCAATGAATATGATCAGTGTACCTATCCCCATCTGTGCACTCTCATCTTCCCTTATGGAAGATCGTTGGTTCGCTTTCATTTGATTTACCTCACCCCCTCAAAGTTCAAATTAAATAAAGGATGTTAAAAATAACATCCTGCACCTCATCCTCACGGGAATATTGGTATATATATGTCAACACCATATGATGCTGGCATCGTCAACTCCCTTATCACCGGCGCACCGTGCTCTGGTTTGATTTCGATTCTCATCGGCTCCCTTGAAGGGAAGTCCATGGCAGGTAGCATCTCAAGTATCACAAGATCTCCGGAG
>JAXHTJ010000324.1:0-1047 GCA_034190245.1 Halobacteriota archaeon
GGAATGGCACCAGTATATGGTATACCCAATTCCTCAAGTAGTGCAGGTACATGTAGTTCTTTTCGGGGGTCGTTATCGTAACCTTCGTCGCAGAGATTAAACGCGAAGTCCACCTTCCCTTTCAGTTTAATAAGATCCGAAATTAGTGTATTATGGTTGTTCAGGTAAGCGAAGTTATAGTCCTTCAGCTCCTTCAGAGCAGCTTTTAACTGATCTATTGTATATATATCATCGTCATCAAATACAGAAGATGGTTTTAGAGGATCCGGTTTACACGGATCGCCCAATATCACAACCACATTCCCTAATGCTTTCTTTGTCTTCCTCTTTACTGGAGTCCACTCCTTTCTTACGATGGCTGTGGCAATTAAACGTCTCTCCATCATTCCCAGATCCTGGTTCCTCTTTGAATCAGTGTGCATCTCGCCATGGAATTTTGTGTCACTCATCCCTGATCTCTTTAAAAGGTCGACGAGGCTTTCAGTAGTGTATAATCTCTCTGCATAAAACTGGTCCGCAAGTACTCCCTTTTCGACATGTGTAAACACTTCTCGTGATATTAGACGTTGACCGTCAAGTGAAAGAGACCGCTCGCGGCATACAAAATGTTTCTTGTCGATCCACTCCCAAGAACGTGGTTGGAAATTTTTCTTCAAGTAGTCTCCATCAGAGACATCAATTAATAGCCTCCCCCAAGGTTTTAAGACTCTGCGTACCTCTTTTAATACCCTCATATCGTCCTGAACGGTCTCGAAATAGCCAAAACTGTTGCCAAGTATTAAAACGGCATCAAAAGTATCCGTTTGATACGGCAATTTCCTTGCGTCACCCTCTCTAAATACGACCTTCAAATTCTCTTTTTTCGCAGAAGACCTCGCTCTTTGAATTAGATATCGGGATCGGTCCAGTCCTTCAACATTTTCGAATCCCTCTCTTGTAAGTTCAAGCGAATGTCTGCCCTGTCCGCAGCATAGATCCAAAATCCTGTCCTGGGGTGATAGTTTGAGAGCTAGAGAGAAAGCTTCAATCTCTTGAGCAGTTATACTT
>JAXHTJ010000033.1:0-19688 GCA_034190245.1 Halobacteriota archaeon
ATAATATCGGAATGTGTTAACTTATGGTGTCTTAGTTTTGGGATCTTCTTGTCTACTACTTCGGCTATACCAAGTTGATCAAAGATTCCGGCTACGATGCCAAAATGATCTATCTGTTTTGCTGTTATATCCATAATCGCATCCCCTCTCATATATTGAAAGGGGTGATGTTTAAAAAAGGTTTGGGCGTGGGTGTTGAAAATGTTTGGGTATTTAATTTTTAATGGGGAATGTGGGATATCACATCTTGACTTATACTTGACAGGTCTAATTTATATGTATTTGCCAAGTGCGGGGTGAAAGTGAAGGGCTCCATTTCCTTCACCCCTGTAAGCGATCTCCTAACGAAGACTTCTCTGATATCACCAGAGGCGAGATACGACGGCCATATTTTTCTTCAGTATGATTTTATTCTGTTTGAATTGAGGTTATATTTTTATTAAGTTTGTGGGTGGTTTACCTCCTTGGTTAGCCCATACAAATCATAAACCAGCCTGTCAATTTCCCTATCTGTCTTTTCAATCTCTTTTCTATTTTATCCCTTTTATCAACCGCTTCCAAGGATTTCAGCTAAAATACCTTTCTCAATTTTTTCGATCTCTGATGCCAACACATTGTGTAGTTCCTCTGAATATCCCTCTTGAAGTTTCTGGCGATTGTATTTAAAGATCTTTAAGTCCGTTATTTGTTCATTTCTCATATTAATGTACTCCTCAAGGGTTATACCTTCTTTAAAAGTCTTTAAATATTTCACGAGTGATCTTAGCATTTTATTAACCACATCCAACTCATCAGATATTTTTGTAATCATACTTACTCTCGTTTCGCAAAATTTGCATAAAGTTTCAATTAATCCTCTAAGATCTTTTAAGTTGATAAAGATCCTGTCCGGATATTTATTAAAGTTAATTTCAACAGATTCATCTCTCAAAACACTCACATCAATTCTTTCTACGAGTATCAGGTGTAGGCAATTGTAGAATTTATCGAAGTGCTTGGATGCCCATTCTTTTTGATTATTGGCTGAAAGATTCACGGCCATTTTTAGCGATAACTCAAGATTAAGTTGCCAATTACTTTCGAGATCGAGTATATCGATTCTTCCTAACAGGCTTTCTACTTTTTCACAATGCTCTGCGTTGACAAATAATTTTATGCAAGATATCCAATCTGGTTTTCCACCGCTCAGTTCTTCTTTCTTATATTGGATTTCCTTCCCTACTCCGTTTCCTAGGTATCTTACATACAGAAATCTAATGTGTGGAAATACTTTTTCAAACTTGTAAGGTAGACAGACAACTCGTCCATATAGTGATGATGGGATTGTTTGTTCGGAATTGTAATATTTGAGTTTCTCAGAATAGATCTGGTAGGCGTTTGGGTCTATAAAAATAAGATGGAGGTCTCTGTTTTTTCTTGCTGCATCTTGTAGAAGCCGAATTATGTAGTCATCCCTGAAGGAGTAGCCAACCACAATCAATATCTTATATTTTTTTGATTCAAGAAGGTGTTTTATCTTCACCATTAGCTCTAAAAATGGCTCGGCATAATCCCATTTTTGCACCGGGTAAAGCATTAAGCTTTCAGCCTTTTCACCTGTGATAAGCTCAATCTCATTTTCATTTGTCATAATGGGCAATTTAATGTAACCGCCTCTGTTGCTTTGATACCATATTGCCGATCCATGTAACTTGTAAAGGCAAATATCTGTGTGCTCTGTTGCAAACGTCTTTGGATTCCAATTGACATCAAAACCATCCTGATAAACTAATTTAAAAACGTTGCAGAATTGCTCTATGCAGGTGTCATAATTCACAGATATAACATCCAATGGCCTATATGCTTCTACAAATTCAAGAATTGGTTCTAAATATTCAATCTTTTCTGCCGATACAATTGTCTTTGATTTAATAAAATCTTTTAAATCTCTTATTAACAACTCTATTTGATCATATTCGTCTAAATTTGATGCTTCTCCCTCAGATAATTTCAATAAAGGCTCTTCATCCTTTTTATCAAGCTTTATTAAAGTCTCTAAAAGAAGTTCGACGTCAATGTCTGGTTTCTTCCATTCGGTTAAAATTTTCACTATTTTCTCAATTGTTTGTTTTTTTATACCATCCTCCATACTTTCAATAAATTTTTTAACAAAGGAATGAGTATCGGGAACATCTGCGGCAACAGATGCCCCAGCACCCAAAAAGAATATCACTTGTGGAGGTTCTGATTGATCATCCATTCACTTCCACCACCTCTATCTCATTCTCCGTCTGCCCATACAGATCATAAACCATCCTGTCTATCTCGTAATCCGTCTCTTCAATCTCATTTATGCTTCTCTGTTTATTGAATTTATAATATTCTTTGGCCAAATCACGGATTTTTCACTCGATGACAATTACTAAGCCATACGTCGTGCAAATGATGAAATATTTTGAAGTTATCTTTTCAACAGTTTATTTAAAGGTTAGTACCGGAGGGCTGCAAAAGTTTAATTCTGAACATTATGGCGGTGGAACTCTCCATTACCACCGTACTTTTTTATGGTTTTAACAGCTGTCTCTCCAGCCTTACGTAGTGCATTTTCCGCACTCTTGTACTCTGGAGCTGTCACATGAATTCGGTAAGTTGGAGCGCCTACGTACCCTGCTTCTAACGTTATCAGCTCATCTTTTGACTTGGTTGCAGTTTTTAAAGCTTTTTTTATGGTGTCTATTCCATCAGACTGGGGACATGTCAGATCCACATAGCCAGATATCTCAACCTGGGACTTCTTTATATTCTCTACCGCAACTTCATGTATCTTCCTTACGATCTCTTCGTCTATTCCAATCTCTAATAACACTTCATCGCCATGGATTGCAGCGTCTTCAAAAACAGGGTATAAAGTTTCATAATTATCGAATATCACTTTATAAAGTTCATCGAGCTCCCTTTCACCAATTCTGGTTGAAGAAGTTACAAATCCCATCCATTTTTTGGCTTTCTGTTCGTTCTTCCAGTCCTGGATTTTATCTCTGCGCTGGTGCTCGTTGACATCCTTTAGCGAGAGGTCGATATGAGCCTTTTCCTCGTCAACATGAAGCACCTTGCATACGATCTTCTGACCTTCCCTCACATGGTTCTTTATGTACTTCACCCAACCTGAGGCAACCTCCGATATGTGGATAAATCCTTCTTTGTTATCATACTCATCCAACCCGGCAAAAGCACCGAAATCCATAACTTTATTCACGGTGCAAACTACCAGATCTTCGGGTTCAGGCCAGCTCTTGCTCTGCATAAATCATTCACTCTAAAACTTCAAGTATCTGTGTTTTGATATTTGTCTTCCCGCCCGTCGGTTCTGCAAGTGTCCGTCCGCATACTAAACATTCGATCAGCGAGCTGGCATTACCGAATATTATCTGTTCGTTGCCACAGTCGTTGCACTTTACCCTCAAAAATCTACTTCTCGGATATGCTATTTCGCCTTTATCTGCCATTTACTCCACCAACTCAAACTTCGATACTCTGAAACCTTTCCTTATATGGGCTTTTTTACACTCTTTACACCTATAGATGATATTAACCTTCTTCGTCGGTTTATCCCCACCAGGAACTTTTGAGAACTTGCCAGAGTTGCCTATACCTGTCTGTCTCTTCTTCTGTCTGGTGATACGGGTTAAGGATGATGCTCGCCCTTTCTTCACCTTCTCAATTTCATGTACTGTATGTTTACTACAGTAAGGGCAATGAGTTCTAATTCTTTTTGGCATCTTCATTTTTATCAAACTCTTGGGAAAATAGGACCTCCAGTTATATAAAGCTTTTTTAAATTGATATAACTCAAAAATAGAAGATGCAGAATATATCTGCATCTTTATATTTTCTTTTAAGAAAGAATTACGCTTGCGGTACCTATTATAGTCCTTTGTATTCTGTATTTATCGTTGCCTTCGGTAATAAACTCGTCTTTTTCCTTAAAGAACCCTTTTTCTTCCTTTTCCGGAGTTACGAGCGTCTTTGATTCCTGCCATACATCCAGATCCACGATCTTTTTGCCGCCTTCCTCATATTTTTTGGTGATCTTGCCTACACATGTGAGCATGTCATCGACCCGGCCCATGCCCCTGAATTGGATGTCTATCATCTTGACCATACCTTCAGGGCCTGCCCAGTCTGCGAGCATGGCGTTCAATAGAGCCATGTTGAATAGACCATGAGAAATGACGTCTCCCAAACCTGCTTTTTCTGCTATTGCAGGAGTAGTGTGTATCGGATTTACATCTCCAGATGCCTTGGCATATGCCTTCAGCCCATCTCTTGTGACCGGTCCTTTCACCTCTCTTACCTCATCGCCAACGTTTAATTCATCAAATTTTCCTGCTTCCATGAAAGAAACCTCCTCAGAATCCGCCTTCCCTTATTCCTGCTGTGAATTCAGCAACTGTCGCCTTTTTACCATCCTGATTGTTGAAAGTGCATCTGAGTGTAATCCATAGCATCTTGTTCTTCTCATAAACATCCAGTATCTGCGACTCAGATGTAAGCACATCTCCTGGCTTTATGGGCTCATAGTACTCATATTTTTGACCTGTGTGGAGTAACTTGTTGAAGTTTTTAATAA
Source organism: Halobacteriota archaeon (assembly GCA_034190245.1). Taxonomy (GTDB): domain Archaea; phylum Halobacteriota; class Syntropharchaeia; order DAOWMC01; family DAOWMC01; genus JAXHTJ01. The sequence goes on from JAXHTJ010000033.1 coordinate 4,610, forward strand.
GCCCCCTGACAGTTGCAAGGCTTGTCAGTCCGGACATGGCATAGACTGCTCCAAATTCTGGTGGCGCTACTGTGCCTCCTTCAATATTCTCATCTACGTATTTAGGATCCATATGACCGACTGCTTGGCAGTAGGCTGTTATCTTCTTCTGCATCACCTTATATCTGCCACCTTTCACCTGCATACCGATAAATTCTTTGTACTTTTCTCTCGATTTTTCAACTTCCTCATCTTCCGTCAATCTATCAACCCCTTTTTAGATTGCTGATTGAGTATAATACAGAGTTCTATATTAAAACTATTTCGGATATAATCTGCCCTTTACCTGCCTGCCCAATCCACGATTTTGATATAAACCGCTAAGGAAGATTTACAACCCCAGTTCCCAGTATCGTTTTTTGTATCCGATATTTATCGTCACCTTCAGTAATAAACTCGTCTTTCTCCTTGAAAAAACCCTTCTTCTCTTTATCTTCTGTTACGAGGGTCTTTGATTCCTGCCATACATCGAGTTCCACAAACTTTTTGCCGCCATCTTCGTATTTTTTGGTGATTTTGCCTTTGCTTGTAAGCATGTCGTCGACCCTGACCATACCCCTCATCTGTATGTCTATCTTTCTGACCCATCCTTCTTCACCTGCCCAGTTTCCCAACAGCTGATTGACGTACGCCATGCTTGATAGCCCATGAGCAATAACGTCGCCGAGCCCGGAAGCTATCGCTGCTTTATCACTCATATGGATAGGGTTCCTATCTCCAGATGCTTTACCATAAGCCTGTATTCCTTCCCTTGTCACTGGCCCCTTCACGAGACTTATCTCATCGCCAACGTTTATCTTATCAAAGATTGGCTCTACTCCTTCTATCTCTTTACCTTCTATCGTCATTCAAATCACCTCAGAATTTACATCTTCTTGTATCCACCAGATCTTATTCCGGCGGTCCCTCTGCTTATTGCCACCCTCGTATCGTTCTGATTATAAAGAGAGGACTCAAACACGATCCATAACATATTCGCCTTTTCGTACACATCAAGGATTTTTGCCTCTTTTGTAGTGAGCTCATCACCAACCCGAATGGGCTCCAAGTATTCGAAAGACTGCCCCGCATGAAGCAACTTACCAAAGTTTGTCACAAGTCCCCTAAGCGACATCAGGCCACTCCATGCCCCCATTCCATACATTGCGGCGGCCTCTGGAGGTGCCATCTGCCCCCCCGGGTAATTTTCGTCCATGTATCGCGGATCATTTTGCCCGACTGCTTCACAATAGGACTCAATCTTCTTCTGCGATACCTTAAACTTGCCGCCCGACTTCACTTCCAGCCCTATGAACTCTTTATATCTCTTTCTTGATTTCTCAACCTCATCTTCTTCTGCCAATCTATCAACCCCTTGTTTAGATTGCTGGTTGAGTATAGTACGAGGTTTTATATAACTATTAGGATAAAAGATGCCCTTCATCTAGATCTATCAATCCGCCACTCCATTCTACTCAAGATACCGCGGAGTGTTTGAACTTCCCTGCCTGTCATTTCTGAGCGCCCCAATATCCTTCTTACCATGAGTAGCGTCTTACTTTTCTTATGTTCTGGATAGTTTATCTCGATGAGTAGACGCTCAAAGTGATCATATAAGCGCTCTTTATCTTCACTTCTTGCCATTGGTATCTTCCCTGCCTTGATATCGCTTAACTCGTAGAGGATGATAGAAGCGGCATGTGAAAGGTTCATCACCGGATACTCTTTACTCGTTGGTATGAATACGACCATGTCGAGGTTCTTTAAGAGATCATTACTCAGCCCAACGTCTTCTTTACCGAAGATGATAGATACGATTCCTTCCTTTCCATCGAGCTTCTTCTTCAGTTCCTTCGGAGAGAAGAAAGGCATCCGAACATGCTCATCGGTTGTTGTCCCATGCTTTGAGGTCGTTCCAACGGTTATACCAGAGTCACAAATCGCATCTTCCAGAGAATCAGCAATCCTACTTTTTTTCAATAAATCGATAGCATGTGAAGCCATAGCATAAGCTTCACCCTCTATCTCACATGGACTAACTAGGACGAGGTCGTTAAAACCGAAGTTCATCATCGCTCGCGCAACCGACCCAATGTTCCCCCCATACATCGGCTCTACGAGAACGACCCTCAAAAAGACCATAAGATTATAAGACTATCTCAAGTCCAAGCTCTTCAGCAAGCTCCTTATATCTGTTACGAATCGTTACTTCCGTGACTCCTGCAACATCGGCAACTTCTCTTTGTGTTCTATGCTCGCCATACAGTATGGATGCAATGTATATTGCCGCGGCAGCTACGCCTGTTGGCCCCCTGCCACTTGTAAGCTCCTTCTCTGCTGCTTGTCTCAGTATCTCAACTGCCTTTCCTTGAACCTCTCCCTTAAGACTCAATCCGGAACAGAACCTTGGCACATAATCAATGGGGGAAGTCGGCATAAGCTTCAGCTTCATCTCCCTTGACATAAACCGAAATGTTCTACCGATCTCTTTTCTACTGACCCTAGAAACACTTGCAATCTCGTCAAGTGTCCTTGGAACGTTGCATTGACGACAGGAAGCATAAAGTGCTCCTGCTGCAACACCCTCGATACTTCTGCCCCTGATCAAATTTTTGGAGACAGCATTTCTATAGACTACCGCTGCATTCTCTCTAACATTCCTAGAAAGTCCAAGGGCGGATGACATTCTATCCAGTTCGGATAAGGCAAATGCAAGGTTTCGCTCTGTTGCATTATTCACTCGGATACGCCGCTGCCATTTTCGTAATCTGTACAACTGTGCCCTGTTCTCAGATGAGATTAATTTTCCATAAGAATCCCTGTTTCTCCAGTCGATCATTGTGCTCAGACCTTTGTCGTGTATGGTGTATGTCAAGGGCGCACCAACCCTGGATCGTTTCATTCTCTGATCATGGTCAAAAGCTCGCCATTCTGGTCCCATATCTATTAGATCTTCATCTATGACGAGTCCACACTCATCGCAGACGAGTTCGGCCCTTTCGTAGTCGTGTATAAGGTTTCGACTACCGCACTCCGGGCATTCAACCGTTGACTCTTCATACCTCTTTTTAGCATTCGTCTCAGGAGCGATCTCTTCTTTGATTAACTCTTTTCCTTCATCCATCCTTTCCACTCAATCACCCTACATTATGTAAACCCATTCGTTGTGTAGCTTCTGCAATTCACGATCTGAGATATTCGGCTTAATTGTGACATAAGGTTGTTGTACAGGGCCGATAATATCGTAGACTCTACCAATCTTTTTCATCTTTTTTGTAACAACAGTGGACCCAATCCTTAAATCATCAACTTTACCTTTGGTAGGTAATTTTCCCCTCACGAGCAGATTACCCTGGCTTGTTGTGTTTATAACAATACCAAGCTTTTTCACTATTGTACCTCAGAAATATATATATCTTGGTTTAATAGTATATAAAACTAACGCAAGATTTATAAAGTAATAACAAATTTTTTTTGAATTACTTCGTTAGATTCCGATATCTGCATGGACAATTAATGAAATAACATACAACTGTTGATGCAATCGTACTCAGTATAATCTATTAATTCCCTGAATAAGCGCCTCGATCGATGCCATGATAATATCCACATTAGCACTCCGAGCCGAGATCACCTTGTCCCCTTTACTGAGCCTAACCGACACTTCGACAAGCGCGTCTGCTCCACCTTTGATCGCATCGACATGATATTCATCCAATTGAACGTCGGCACTGTTACGTGTAGCCTTTCTCAGCGCATTTATCGCTGCATCTACAGGCCCCACACCGGTTCCCGCCTCAATCACATCTTCTCCATCTATATTCAACTTTATCGAAGCTGTTGGCATTATCATCTTCCCTGAGACGATAGTAAGATCGGAGAGCTTTATCCTGGGCTCCTTAATGATCTCTAAAACCGTTTCGGCAATTGCCATAAGATCTGTATCAGTAACCCTTTTACCTTTATCACCCATCTCCTTTACACGTATCAAAATGTCGTTTAACTGCTCATCATTTGCCTGCAAGCCGAGCTCTTTTAGGGCCATCCTGACAGAAGCTCCTCCGGTGTGTTTGCCGAAGATGAATCTCCTGCTTCGTCCAACCGTTTCAGGGGGTATAGGCTCATATGTCGATGTGTCCGAGTTAAGGCCATGCACATGAATTCCCGACTCATGAGTAAAGGCATTGTCCCCAACGATCGGTTTATTAGGAGCAACATCCATCTTCGTCAGCCTGCTCACCAATTTCGAAACATGGTAGAGATCCTCTTTTACAATTCTTGTATCTATATTGTACAGGGCTTCGAGAATCATCACGACCTCTTCCAGAGATGCATTTCCTGCTCTTTCACCGATCCCATTTACAGTGACATGGATTTGGGAAGCGCCAGACTTAATTGCTGCTAGGGAATTTGCAGTAGCAAGTCCGAAATCATCGTGACAGTGCACACTTACCCCCACACCCAGATCAGAGAGGGAACTGAATATCTCCGTGGTCCTCTCAGGAACCAGAAGCCCAACGGTATCGCAGAAGCATATTCTATCGGCTCCGGCCTCTATACCCTGTGAATATAACTCTTTCAGGAAGTCAATATCCGCTCTGGATGCATCTTCTCCGCTAAGTTCAACAACGAGTCCGTGATCCTTCGCATATTCAACCGTCTCAATAGCGCCTTTTTTAACCGAATTACGATCTTTCTTCAGCTTCTTTTTTATGTGCAGATCTGAAGAAGGAACGACCAGATGGACCGAATCAACATCACAATTAAGCGCCAGATCAATGTCCTTCTTCAAAGAACGAGTATATACACATATTTCTGCATCTAGCCCCTCGTTTGCGATCAGTTTTATCCCTTCACGTTCGCCTTCAGATGTTGCTGGCGATCCACTCTCGATAACATCCACTCTAATTGAATCAAGTTCCCTTGCAATCAAAAGCTTATCTTCAGATGTTAGCGAAACGCCCGGTGACTGCTCACCATCCCTTAATGTTGTATCAAAAAAGTTAACCAATAAAGCGATCCCTCATTGAAATTTCACCAAAAGCTTACTAAGTCTGGGAATTTAAATAGTTTACGGTTTTAAAGACTGATCGGTGTGACCATCAACAGATCTTTCTCTTTCGAAACATCCCTTAGTAGCTCCATTGCATTCTTAAGCTCGTCTTCTCCAACTGCATTGATCACAAGAGACGCTGACGATCGTTCATCTATCCCTGGCATCGATAACGAGAGATCTACGACTTCGGCAAAACCAGTGTTATCGATTGTATCGATGGTATCTTTAATATCGGAATTGAGTATATGCCCGATCAGCATCACAAGAGTGCTCTCTCTCAACCGCTCTTCTCCAACTCTGGCAACTATAACACCCGCCTCTTTAAATTCATCTATCAGTCCATGCAACCTTGACTCGCCTATCTCTATTGTGATCTGAACAGGAATTGTCTTTCGTGGGGTCATCTTCTCATGGTGGTGAATTACACTTTTAATGTTACCACCGAACTCAGAGATGGGTTTTAGCGCGAGTGCGAGCTGTCCAGGAATGTCCATAAGTTCTAAATCCATTGAAACTAACATGGTAACCCAAGAAATTATAAGGCATATGATGTTATATATATATACTTATGTTTAAATAAGGGGAACGAGGATGATACAGATAAACAGATACAAATGTGGGTATTGTGGGACTTGTGTGGCAGTTTGCAAGTTTAATGCTATCGATCTTGTCGAGGCCTGGATCGAGATAGATGAAAACTGCGAAGAGTGCAAAACCTGCGTAAAGGTGTGCCCTGTTGGCGCGCTGGAATCAGTTTGAGGGGACCTGTTAAAATGGAAGAGATGGATTATTTACTCAGTAAGAAAGCCCCGACGGGAATAGAGGGGTTTGATGAATTGTGTGGTGGTGGACTACCCAGAAACAGAACTTTTCTACTTTCAGGCACTTCTGGTGCCGGGAAAACTATATTCGGTCTACAATTCTTGTACAATGGAATAACTCGCTTTAATGAAAATGGAATCTTCGTTGCCACTGAGGAGAGGCCGAGGCAGATCCGTGAGAATGCAGATGAATTTGGATGGGATCTGAAGTCGCTTGAAGACGAGGGTAAGCTGGTCATCATTGATGCCACATCAGCAAAGTTGGATATTCAATCAAAGGAGAAGTATGTGGATGTTAGACCCTTTGACATGAAGTACATGGTGGATCAGATAATATCCATTCAGGGGGAGATCGATGCTAAGAGGACTGTGATAGACTCTTCAACATCCATAGGCTTTTATATCCAAGATCTATCAAGGATCAGAATAGAGCTGTTGAAGTTGAGTGTTACCCTGGAGATATTGGGACTGACATCGTTCTTCACATGTGAGACCATCGACGAGTCGAATCCGAACAGATTCGGTGTTGAGAACTTTGTTACAGAGGGCACGATAGCGATGTATTATAAGAGAAGCGGTAACGAGAGAGTTCATAGTCTCGAGATATACAAGATGAGAGGATCGTCCCACAGCAAAAGGCTTCATCCGTATGATATCACATCAGATGGAATCGTTGTTCACCCACATGATGAGGTGTATGGAGGTTTCTAAGAAGAATTAGAATGCTTTAATATCGAGGCTTATACCCAATCTCTTCTCCATTCTCTCCACCGTCTTGCCACCTTTCCCAATTATCTTCGGCATATCGCTCTTCTTTACGTGTATCCTTGCCCTCTGATCGGAGAGCATCTCGACCTGAAAATTGACAACGTATCTCTCCATCTCCTTCTCTATCCATCTTTCAGCCAATTGCCATGTTGGTGGTTTCTTGGAATCAACCGGGGGCATGATCACAACCTGCTCGCCGTAGGTGTAAATTTCGTACTCTATCTCTCTTGTTTCGAAATCCAATACATCTATCACGGGACGGGCCAGGTCGGCTTCATACATCCCTGATGGGACTTTCACGGTGAACTTGAGATCATAGACCTTTTCGACTTTACCGGCATCGATGAAGATGACGGTATCGACGACCTGAGGTATCATCCCCAGATCGAGCCTCCATATGATCCTCTGGAGTGCATCGATTGCTTTTGTGGAATGAACAACGCCTATCATCCCAACTCCTGACGACCTCATATCCGCAAAGATCCTGAAGTCACTGCTTCTACGCATCTCGTCGTATATCGTGTAGTCCGGTCTCACGAGGAGCAGTATATTTGCTGTGTTGTCCATGCTTCCTTCGAGTGCCGTATACTGGGTTATCGCACTTGAGACCTGTAGATCTCTTGGTGACTCCATCGTTTTGACTACGTATCTATCACTCAAGAAATCTGCAACACAGGCCGCAAAAGTAGACTTTCCGGCCCCTGGTGGACCTGCTATAAGCACACCCCTCTGTCGCTTAACCATCCTATCCTTAAGTTCTTCACTCAGTTTGTAATCCTCTAATTTTACATTGGCAACAGGGCGAACGGCCGTAATCTCAATGCCATCTGAAAATGGTGGACGTGTTATGGCGATCCTTATGGACCCGAGTTGGAGCACTACAGCTCCTCGCTTCTCGATCTCTATGAAACCGTTTGCATCTCTCTTTGCTCGCTCTACGAGCTCGTGAGACATCTCTTTTAATCCTCTTTCAGTCAGATAGCCGTCCCTCACCTTCACAAGTTTCATCTTACCTATCTTCCCTCTCTTTGCCATTGGAGGGGCACCTTCTTTCAGATGGACGGACATCGTCTTCTTTGAGAAGAAGCTGAGGATCTCCATGCGTGTGGGCTCTTCCTTCTCTGGGGGAAGATACACGACATCCAGACCTTTGGCCTCTGCAACCTCGCTCTGGACGAAATCACTTGTGATGAACATGGCATCATTCTCGGCAGCGATATCTCGTATCATAGAGTCTATTTCACCACCTGAAGCAAGTTTTATCTGCTCCAAAGTCGGGCGTTCCCCTGTGAACTTAAGTTTTATATCGCCCTCTTTTGCCATCAAACTCAGTTTTTTAAGTTCTGCAAGGCCGCTGAAACCCACCTCTCTACCCTGGTTGGCCTGGTTCTCAAGTTCTGATACTACAGCCTCAGGGACTATAACTGTGGAACCTTTGAACTCTCCTCCCTCAATTCTGGCACTGACCCTACCGTCAATTATAACGCTTGTGTCCGGGACAAGGAGCAGGTCCGATTCTTCGGTTGCGTCATCAGAGTTCATGAGTGTAATATTGTGCAACACTACAAGATAAGTTGTTGGGTGATTCTTGTATGGTAATCTTAAAACGAGTGTGGCGTTGTAGAACCTCTCTACAGCCCACCTTTTTCACGGGTATAGTTGAGAAGCCCTGCTGAAAGCAGTATCTTGCGGTCACGCTCACTGAGTATGAGTTTGCCTGTGAACTCGATTGCCTTCGTTTTGTTCTTGATTCTTACCTTCTCTTCTGCTTTCACCGATTCTATTAGATTCTCAATCTCAAGTTCATCGTCTTCACTTATCTTTTCGTAATCTTCCGGGTCTTCAAATTCAATCGGCACGATTGCAAAATTGATAAGATTGGCTTTGTGAATCCGCTCGATGCTCTTTGCTATGACCGCCCTAACTCCCAGATACATTGGGCATAGTGCTGCATGCTCCCTGCTTGAACCCTGGCCGTAGCTCTCTCCGGCTATCACAATTCCTCCAACTCCGGTTTCCTTAAGTTCAAGGCTACATTCGGCAAAAGACTGCTCATTTCCTTCATTAAAGCAATCAAAGACGTATTTGGAATATTCAGGCACATTTGAACGATATTTTAAGTAAGAACCGGCAGGCATAATGTGATCAGTCGTAATTTTATCACCGGTCTTCAGAAGAACCCTTCCTTTTAGATGCTCTGGCAGCGGTCTTGGGGCCTCAGGAACCACAATAGTCGGTCCACGAATTATTTGAGCGTTTTCTGCCTCTTCACGTGGTAACGGTTGATCTATCATGCTGTCATCTATCAAGAATTCTTCCGGTAGATCTATAACCGGGTAGTTGATTCCCAAAATGGATTTTAGCTTTCTTGGATCGGTTATCTCGCCAGTGATAGCCGAGGCTACGGCTGTTTCAGGACTTACGAGGTAGCTCTGATCGCCTTTTGTCCCGGTACGCCCTGCAAAGTTACGGTTGAATGTCCTGAGTGTGATGGCTCCGTCTGCAGGAGAAAAACCCTGACCGATACAGGGTCCACATCCTGATTCGAGGATCCTTACCCCCGCAGAAATCATATCCGCAAGAGAGCCGTTTTTGGCAAGCATCATAAGGACCTGCTTACTTCCGGGAGCGATTCCGAATTCAATGTTCTTACTTATATTCATGCCCTTGAGAACAGAAGCAGTTACCATAAGATCCGTATAACTTGAATTTGTGCAACTTCCTATCAAGACCTGGCTCACCTTCGTGCCCTCAAGTTCGGCTATCGTTTTTATATTATCAGGAGAAGATGGACAGGAAGCGAGGGGCTCTAGTTTTGAAAGATCTATCTCTATCACGCGATCATACTCGGCACCTTCGTCCGCCTCCAGATATTTGAAGTCGCCTTCTCTTCCCTGTGCAGAAAGGAACTCCCTCGTATTATCATCACTTGGAAAGATACTTGTGGTGACACCGAGTTCGGCACCCATGTTTGTGATAGTTGCTCTCTGTGGGACCGATAGTGTCTTCACACCTTCGCCGAAGTACTCCACGACGTTACCAACATTGCCCTTTGTTGAAAGGATGCTCAGGAGTTTCAATATAACGTCTTTACTTGATACCCAATCAGGTAACTTGCCAGAGAGTTTCACACCTATCACTCTCGGACAGGTGAGATAAAACGGCCCACCACCCATTGCTACTGCAACATCCATTCCTCCTGCACCTATTGCAATCATACCGATTCCGCCGTTTGTTGGCGTGTGCGAATCGCTACCAAGAAGAGTTGACCCTGGCTTTCCGAACCTCTCAAGATGTACCTGATGGCATATGCCGTTTCCCGGACGCGAATGATATGCTCCTGCTTTCGTTGCCACAGATTGAAGATAGAGATGGTCGTTGTGATTCTCAGGTCCGAATTGGGACATATTGTGGTCAACATAGCTTACAGAAAGATCGGTCTTGACACGTCCCGTACCCATAGATTCAAAGAGTAAAAAAGCAGTTGTTCCGGTTGCATCTTGAGTCAGTGTCTGATCGATACGAATTCCAATGGGCTCTCCTGCAATGAGCTCACCGTCTGCCAGATGTTCTTTTAGGATCTTATAGGTTAGTGTTTCTGCCATGTTACTTTACTCTCCGTCTATAGTATGACTTTTAAATATCCAAACCATGATCAACCTTACTATATCTTTTAGTATGTCACTGATAGTGAGATTAAGCCTCTATCAGAGAAAAGACTGAAAGGGCTAGATAAGATAGAGTGCTGTCACATCATCCCTAGCTTAATGTTATCTTTCGACCTTTTCACCACCGCATCAATCCGCCTTTTACGTGTATCCTCTCTTTTTGCAGCAAGGATCCACCCAATATAGTCTCGCCTGTAGCCGGGTGCAAAGTTACTAAAGTTTTCCCATGCCTGTGGATCAGAGATCAGGGCATCTTTGAGATCCAGAGGAATCTCAAGTTCCTTTTTAGGCGAGGAAACTTCCTCGTTCAGATGATCCCCGAGCTTCTCAAGACCAGCGCTTGTCATTCTTCCCGATTCTATCATCTTTCTTGCCCTGATCTTGTTCAGATCAGACCATACACTCTTTTTTCTTCGAGGGGTGTACCTCTGGGCGTATTTTTCCTCATCAATCTTCTTTACAATGCCATCAATCCATCCAAAACATATAGCCTCTTCAACAGCGTCATCATACGGAATTCTCGGTTTACCGGTATGTTTTTTATAGTAGATCAACCAGATCTCATCTTCTGTTTCGTGATGCTCCTCTAACCAGTTTCGCCATTCTTCTCTATCGGTCACGTATAAACTCTTGCCAATTTCCACAAGGAGTTGTAATGGGGTCTGACGTATATTAGCATTTTCTCATATCAAGAATCGCAGTCGATTAAAAAACCGATGACAAGAAACAAAAACATGCCACAAGCAATCACCAACGTGACCTTTATCTAATATCCGCCACATATAATATCTCGCTCTCCAATCTCCGAGGTAACCTGAGGTAAAATCCATGGCACAAAATTCTGATTACACTTCGCTTGTAAACTCTTACACAGAAAACCTTGTAGATGGCCTCATACCTCAGAGGATACTCCCGTTTGACTGCTATGAAAAAAGAAAGATTGACAGCGAAGTTAAAAACTGGATCGAAGACGGAGGAAGTGATTTTGCCGTTGTTACAGGTGATGCCGGGTTCGGTAAGACGAATCTATTATGCACACTTGCAATTGAGCTTATAGATAGTGGAAAGTTTGCCGTCTTCTTTGTAAAATCTGAGAATCTGTTGGATGAGCGCTTTGATGAGAACATCTTAGCAAGTCTTGATTTAAAGAATAAAAATTTGAGCCTGAGCGATGTTTTGGAAAACATCTCAAAATCTGAAAAGAAGATTATATTTCTTTTAGATACACTCGACGTGATTGCAACAGACAAAGGCATAGCAAGATTGGACCAGTTTCTTACAACATGCGGAAGATATCACTCCATTGTAATCGGTGCATCAAGACCGATCGAATACGGCAAAATAAAAGATCTTGCAAAAAGGACTTTTGAATTAAAACCATTCTCTGACGATGAAGTAGAAAGTCTATTTGATAAATATAAAGCCCATTACGAGATGGAAGGTGTTCAGCTCAGACAGCCGATAATTGATGTCTGCCGCAATCCACTTCACATGAGGATGCTTTTCGAAGTTTATCAGCCAGATGAAATCCCCGAAGACATAAACACCCAGAAGCTGTATGATCAGTACTGGGATAAAAAGGCAAAAAGAATACGCCCTGGTGCACTTTCACATTTGGACCAAGGAAAGAAAGACGATGCATCAGACTTAAAGGAGAAACTCGCGAAGAAGCTTGCTCTTGAGATGTTCACTTCAGGAAGAATAAATCTTGAAAATGAGAATGTCGCTAAGATCAAAAAGGGTATGAAAGAGGAGGAAATCTACAAAATAGAGCAAAAAGCCATTGCAATTAAAAGTGAAGGAGTTACTATTAATCAAACTATTGAGAAAATAATAATCGAATACAACTCCATACTAAACGACGCTTACAGAGATCTTCTTACCGAAGGAGTCTTAAGAGAACAGAACAAAAAGATTGAGTTCTTCCATCAGACCTTCTTTGAGTATTCTGCTGCAAGATCAATCATCGAAGAAAATGAACAACCTAGGCAAAAAATACTTGAAGACCTTCTATTAAATATTACTTTGCTTGAAAACCGCCCAATCATCGAGCAGGTTATACTTTACGCAAAGAGATATGAAGAAAGAGAAGTCGCTTACAAATTTTTGAAGAAACTCTCAGAAACAAATCTTTACACAAAGATGCTTGCAATAGACCTTCTTAAACATTTTGAGTATATTACAGAAGATGAAGCTGGGATTTATAATAATCTGTCAAAAGACAATAATAGATATACACGTTTATACATTGCAGAATCTTTAAAAGATGTTTTAACCAAACACCAAAAACTTGCAACAGAATTTTTTAAGACTTTAGCAAGAGATAAAGACTGGGAGGTGCGATGGGTTGCAGCAAGGGCACTTCCAAAACTCTTTGAAATAAATCCAGAAGTTGCAGTAGAACTTATTTCGACTTTGGCAAAAGATGAAGACTGGTATGTGCAAAAGGCCGTAGCAGAGGCATTTCCAGAACTTCTTAAAATAAATCCAGAAGTTGCGGGAGAGCTTTTTAAGACTTTGGCAAAAGATGAATACCGGTATGTTCGAAAGGCTGTAGCAGAGGCACTTCCAGAACTTCTTAAAATAAATCCAGAAGTTGCAACAGAACTTATCAAGACTTTAGCAAGAGATAAAGACTGGTATGTGCGACAGGCTGCAGCAGAGGCATTTCCAGAACTTCTTAAAATAAATCCAGAAGTTGCGGGAGAGCTTTTTAAGACTTTAGCAAAATATAAAGACAGTAATGTGCGAAAGGCTGTAGCAGAGGCACTTTTAAAACTCATTGAAGTAAAACCAGAAGTTGCAACAGAACTTATCAAGACTTTAGCAAAAGATAAAGACATTAATGTGCGAAAGGCTGCAGCAGAGGCACTTTTAAAACTCATTGAAGTAAAACCAGAAGTTGCAGGAGAGCTTTTTAAGACTTTAGCAGAAGGTGAAGACCTGTATGGGCGAAGGGCTGCAGCAGAGGCACTTCCAGAACTTCTTAAAATAAATCCAGAAGTTGCAACAGGGCTTATAAAGATAAAGACTTTAGCAAAAGATAAAGACATTAATGTGCGATGGGCTGCAGCAAAGGCACTTCCAGAACTTCTTAAAATAAATCCAGAAGTTGCGGGAGAGCTTTTTAAGACTTTGGTAAAAGATGAATACCGGTATGTTCGAAGGGCTGTAGCAGAGGCACTTCCAGAACTTCTTAAAATAAATCCGGAACTTGCAACAGAGCTTATAAAGACTTTAGCAAGAGATAAAGACTGGGTTGTGCGATGGGTTGCAGCAAAGGCACTTCCAGAACTCTTTAAAATAAATCCAGAAGTTGCAACAGAGCTTACTTTGACTTTAGCAGAAGATAAAGACTTGGGTGTGCGAAGGGCTGTAGCAGAGGCACTTCCAGAACTTCTTAAAATAAATCCGGAACTTGCAACAGAGCTTATAAAGACTTTAGCAAAAGATGAAGACTTGTATGTTCGAAAGGCTGTAGCAGAGGCACTTCCAGAACTTATTGGAGTGGGGCCAGAAGTTGCAGGAGAGCTTTTTAAGACTTTAGCAAAAGATAAAGACAGTAATGTGCGAAAGGCTGTAGGAGAGGCACTTTTAAAACTTCTTGAAATAAATCCAGAAGTTGCGGGAGAGCTTTTTAAGACTTTAGCAAAAGATAAAGACAGTAATGTGCGAAAGGCTGTAGCAGAGGCACTTTTAAAACTTCTTGAAATAAATCCAGAAGTTGCGGGAGAGCTTTTTAAGACTTTGTTGGCAAAAGATAAAGACAGTAATGTGCGAAAGGCTGTAGCAGAGGCACTTTTAAAACTTCTTGAAATAAATCCAGAAGTTGCGGTAGAGCTTTTTAAGACTTTGTTGGCAAAAGATGAATACCGGTATGTTCGAAGGGCCGTAGCAAGGGCACTTCCAGAACTTCTTAAAATAAATCCAGAAGTTGCAACAGGGCTTATAAAGATAAAGACTTTAGCAAAAGATAAAGACATTAATGTGCGATGGGCTGCAGCAAAGGCACTTCCAGAACTTCTTAAAATAAATCCAGAAGTTGCGGGAGAGCTTTTTAAGACTTTGGTAAAAGATGAATACCGGTATGTTCGAAGGGCTGTAGCAGAGGCACTTCCAGAACTTCTTAAAATAAATCCGGAACTTGCAACAGAGCTTATAAAGACTTTAGCAAGAGATAAAGACTGGGTTGTGCGATGGGTTGCAGCAAAGGCACTTCCAGAACTCTTTAAAATAAATCCAGAAGTTGCAACAGAGCTTACTTTGACTTTAGCAGAAGATAAAGACTTGGGTGTGCGAAGGGCTGTAGCAGAGGCACTTCCAGAACTTCTTAAAATAAATCCGGAACTTGCAACAGAGCTTATAAAGACTTTAGCAAAAGATGAAGACTTGTATGTTCGAAAGGCTGTAGCAGAGGCACTTCCAGAACTTATTGGAGTGGGGCCAGAAGTTGCAGGAGAGCTTTTTAAGACTTTAGCAAAAGATAAAGACAGTAATGTGCGAAAGGCTGTAGCAGAGGCACTTTTAAAATTAGCCGAGTCGTATCCCCAAATAGCACGTCCCCTGGTAGAAGAATTGAAATATGTGGAACACATCGAGGTACTGAGGGTGATTGCAGAGATAATCGAAAGGGGGTTGTTGAAGTAGAGGCTTATAAAGGATGGTGAAAGAGAATGGCTGAGCAAAATATTGGGGTAAAAGGGAGTAAACGAGTTAAAAGCATTCAAAAAAACTTAATCTGCGAAGGT
>JAXHTJ010000325.1:0-1042 GCA_034190245.1 Halobacteriota archaeon
TAGTGATAAAAAATGATTATGAAAAAATTAGAAGAAATTTTGGAAGATAAATTAAAAATATATGTTGCAGATTGGGATCTACTAGAAGTAAGCATGAAGTATGATCCCGACAGGGTAAAAGTGGTCTTAGAGGGACCGTTTGATATCAAGGCGAGGTAAAATGACAAAAAACATAACAGAAAAACAATTGAAAAGAATAAAACTAGCACTTGAACTTGGATATTTTGAATTCCCACGAAAGGTTCATGTTGCGGATCTGGCGGAGATTGATGGTGAGGCGTCCCCTCCGGCTATGAATGAGTGTATCAGACGAGGTATAGCTCACATAGTCGAGTCGTACTTTTCACACGAGGAGGATCATACACTCAATCTCAACGATGATCAGATTGATACAATGCTAGAGATAATAGACGAATTTGAGATGAATGACGAATTACTGAAACTGAAGGGGGTAATCCTCAAAGCGAAAAATAGGAGTTGAAAAAAATGATGAGCGAAATACTACGGCCAGAAAAAACAAAAACAAAAAAGAGATTAGACGAGATTGACGAAGAAATGAATGTTGAGGTGGTAATAGAATGAAAAGTAAAACTGCACTCTTGATAACCGCTATGACTCTCCTCGTTGTCCTCTCTGTTGGGTGTATCGAGATCAATACACCAGACGCACAACCCGCACGGCCCACACAAGTTGAAAGAATCACGGTATCCGGTATAGAGGAAACTACAGAGATACATAGTGATAATCTCGTCAAACTAGTAATTTCAGGTGTACATAACACTGTAACTGTATCTCAGACTACAATTGTAACAGATATCACGATGAGCGGTATAGATAACACGTTGTACATACCATCAAGCACAAACGCAAGAGTCACCGATTCTGGTATTGATAACGAAATAATCAGATATTAGGAAGTGAAAAAAATGGATGAACTTGAAAGAATCGAATTGCAAAAAGAATATATCGAAATCAAGACAGAACTCGATGCATTGAAAGAAACAAGAAAAAGAAGACTCAGACTCGCAGAATTGGCAACTGA
>JAXHTJ010000326.1:0-1037 GCA_034190245.1 Halobacteriota archaeon
ATCCTGAATGGGATAAACGAATTAACAATAGGTAATGATAAGAATAATGGTGATCCACAAGATAATATTTTAGATATTGATAATGATAAAATTGAGGATACTGAAGACAAGAATGAAGGTAAATTGATACTTGATGCCACATGCGCGCCCTCAGATATAAGGTATCCGACAGATTTATCCCTATTGAACGATTCCAGAGAGAAACTTGAGATAATAATAGATGTATTACATAATCCGCTTAAGGATAAGGAGAAGAAACCTCGGACATATAGGGAGAATGCAAGGATAGATTACTTAAAGATAGCGAAGAAGCGCAGGAAGCCATATATAGAGATAAGGAAATCGAAGGGCAAACAGTTACGCTATATATCTCGTGATTTAAGACATATAGACAAGCTTTTATCAAAGAGTTCCTTATCATTACTATCGAAAAAACAACACAGGGATTTGCTCGTGATAAATGAATTATACAGGCAGCAGCAAGAGATGTATGATAAAAGAGTAAATAGTATAAAGGATAGAATAGTGAGCATATCACAGCCTCATGTTCGCCCGATAATAAGGGGCAAGACCTCATCGCCGACAGAGTTTGGAGCGAAGATATCCCTATCGTTGGTTGAGGGTTATACGAGGCTTGAAAAATTGAGTTGGGATAACTATAATGAATCATTAACATTGATAGATCATCTAAAAAGATACAGAGAACGTTACGGTTGTTAACCTGAAACAATACAGATGGATAGTATATATCGGACTATGGCAAACAGAGCATTTTGTAAAAAACATTGCATACGGATTTCTGGACATCCTTTTGGTCGTCCCCCTAAAGCGGTCAAATCGAATGATAACCTAAAGCAGGAAAAACAGGATCTAAGAGAACGAGTAGCCATTGAAGGTAAGATTGGGGAAGGCAAGAGACGTTATGGATTATCCAGAATAATGGTAAAGTTGCCTGAAACAAGTGAAGCAGTTATAGGGATTATCATTCTGGTGATGAATCTTGAAAGGAAGCTAAGGCTTCTTTTTGCCCAAATTTT
>JAXHTJ010000327.1:0-1034 GCA_034190245.1 Halobacteriota archaeon
ATACTCTTTGGAGGATATGACCTGATACGAGGGTATGTTGGTTGGATCCTACTCTTCATCGTGGCGATAATGATACTTTCGGAGAACGGCGAGAGGATAGAAGGTCAGGGCTCTCTGGCACACATAAAATTTAAGGCGTATGCCATCCTCGTCTTTATTCTATCAGGCATACTCGGAATGATGGCGTTTGAGAGGGAATCTTTGATTGGGGCACTCATCAACCTTCCCGATCCATCGGTTCTATTTCCACTGTTCACCGGGCTATTTGGAGCTCCTCTGTTGATACTGAGCATTTTGACCCACACAGAGATCCCCGAGCAGATAAAGAGCTCATTTCACCTGCCAAGATCAAGGTTGCTCCGAGGAATAACCACTGGAACTTTTGCAGGAGCAATAGTCTCGTTCTTACCGGGAGTCTCTTCAGCCATAGGCACCCTTCTTGCAAGGCTCTTCATCCGCGACGACTTTACCGTTGATTCTCAGAGGGAGTTTCTGCTGTCCCTTTCGGGTGTTAACACCTCAAACAGCATCTTCTGTCTTGTGGTTCTGTATGTGATAGGAAAGACAAGAAGTGGTGCGATGATCGCAGTCAATGAGATATTCAATGTGGATATGTGGGATGGAAGCACATTTTTGATCTTTGTAGCCGTGATATTCTTTGTATCAATACTCTCTTACTTTTCAACTGTTTTTGTGGGAGGGAGGGCTTCAGATATAATTCCGTATATAAACTACCGGGCTCTATGCATTCTTATTTTAATTAGTATAGCGATTATGGTGCTCCTTTTTACAGGATGGTTCGGTCTTATCCTGTTCCTGACATCGATTCCTCTCGGATTGATACCAACCTTTGCCAAGGTCAGAAGATCTCACCTGATGGGAGTTTTGATGGTACCGCTCATTGTACTATTTTTATAGGGGTTTAAACCTTAAACCAAAGTTTAATCAAAACGGAAGGGCTCCGCCCTTTCCAAGCCTGTGTCCGCCTTCGGCAGGACTAATCGGGCTTTCGCCCGATGTTTTATATGGCCTTT
>JAXHTJ010000328.1:0-1029 GCA_034190245.1 Halobacteriota archaeon
GCATCGTTAGAGTATCCGGCCTCTTCCCAGAAACCTCTGAAATCTTCATCATCAGAGAGTTCGATCTCCGTCACCCACTTTATCCATTTGTATCCCCATTTATCCTCCGCGACAAGCTGGAATGGATAACCTCGTTCAGGTGGGATAACTACCTCATTCATCTTGTACGCCAAAAGAATATCATTTTCCATTATATAATCGAGCGGAAGTGAAGTTGAGTAACCATCATAAGCACGAAATATAACGACCTTTGTCTCAGGGCTTACGTCTGCCTCTTCTATCAGGTCTCTTACAAGAACCCCCTCCCAGAGGATCGTCGCACTCCACCCCTCTACGCAGTAAAGTGTTGAGACCTTCTTATAACTATTTTGACCCTCAATCACTTCGTCGATGGTAAGAGACTGCTCTTCCTCAACAAGCCCCGTGATATTTAATCTGTAGCTCTCGTTATCAATATACTGTGGCCCTCTCAATGAGTTCTCCCTAAAATCGTTGATCGATGATAATTTTTCCCCTCTGTAATCTCTGATCTCAACACCATCAAGCACTATAGGCTCTTGGTTTTCAACTAGCATATACCACAAAGGAACGGCGGTGAAGGTAACCACAATCAAGAGAACAATTAGAGCCTTTTTTACCCGTGACATATCATCACCTCAATTATAGATATATTGATGCAGCTTTAAGATACTATCGGTGACATACTAGGAGGTATAGTAAGGTTGATCATAGTTTGCGAATGTAAAGATCATATTACATTCTTAGTATCCCAAGATCAAGAAGAATAAGAAGACGGAGTGTAAAGTAACATGGCAGAAACACTAACCTATAAGATCCTAAAAGAACATCTGGTAGACGGTGAGCTCATTGCAGGAGAGCCCATTGGAATTCGTATCGATCAGACACTAACTCAAGATGCAACCGGAACAACGGCTTTTTTACTCTTCGAATCTATGGGTACGGGACGTGTCAAGACCGATCTTTCTGTAAGCTATGTTGACCACAATATGTCCCAGTTCGGACCTGAGA
>JAXHTJ010000329.1:0-1016 GCA_034190245.1 Halobacteriota archaeon
ATCAATACAAACATGAAGCCATGATTATGTGCAACAAGGTCCAGGCACCAGATGTTTCAAAATTCATCAACATCCTCCACATCTCCTGTGGTATAAGTACACAAAATCCCCAAGTTACAATCAAATATTCTGTTAACGTTTATAAGCCCTCAATAGTCTAGCTGCTCCACTCAATTCCTCCTCAGTCAGCCACATATCTTCAGAGGCATCATACCCAGTCCATCTAACCAAGAACTACAATTTGTTCCTAGCACCAAACCTATGTTCCAATATCTTCTCCACTTCATATTCACTTTCATCATCAACTGTGAATACAGGTGCTTGGTTAGGACGTGCAGGTCCATGATGTAGCTTCAGCAATGATACATGGAATGTAGGGTGTACTTTCCAGTGTTCTGGAAGTTGTAGCTTGTAAGACACTTCTCCAATTCTTTCCAATATGGGAAATGGTCCAATCCAGCGGGGTGCCAGCTTTCTGGCTGAGGTGCTTGGCAGTTGAAGGTAGCTAGTCTTCAGCCATACCAGATCTCCTACAGCAAAGGTAACTGTTCTCCTATTTTTATTGGCCTGTGTCACCATTTGTCCCTGTGCCTGCTACAAATTCTACACAACTGTTTTGTGAATATCATTCCTTTTGTGCACCAATTGTTCCACAGCTTATACTTACTAAAATTACAAATCAGACAAAGCAAGATCCAAAGGCAAAGACAACTACTGACCATATATAATATAAAAAGGTGCATGTTTAGTACCAGCATGTACAGTGTTGTTCAAGGCAAACTCACACTGTTTGATATAACTACACCAATTATATTGGTCTGCCCCCACATAGGATCTCAAAACCTATAAAATAGACCTATGAAAGCGCTCAGAGAGGCCATCTGTTTAAGGGTGGTATGCACTACTCATAGCTAATTTACATTGAAGAACCTTAATAAGTGATTGCCAAAAATTACTAGTGAATTTGCTGTCTCTGTCACTTATTATTTTAGTAGGAACTCCATACTTGCATATCC
>JAXHTJ010000330.1:0-1014 GCA_034190245.1 Halobacteriota archaeon
TCTCCCTCCTACAGGGGATTCTTCCCAAATGGTCGCCAAGCTGGTCGCATTTCGCAATTGGATTCCTAAAGGGTTCACGTAGCTCTAACTGACCATGTTTGAGTCAGACTCTTGCTGATATCGCTCGTTATATTTGCGAGGATCGCCTGGAGACTCAACCATACTCACTTTCTAAGTTTCTTAGGAACCAATGGATCTATCATCCTGGCTCTAGTACTCCTTATCAGTAAGTATACAGTCTCAATCTGCCAGTCTGATTTCCACTGTGTCTTCATCTGTTGGGATCGGCTTCAAAGCTACCATGGGGTTTGATGATTTTGCTTTCTCTTGCTCGTAGTTCCCTAAATGACCAAGAACGCCTCTGGGTCCACTTTTACAATGCATACATACTATATTTTTATCACCAGGTTCGTAACCAATAGGTTGATTACATACTTAGCAAATTTTAGCGGAATCGGGTTCGTATCGCAGAATATTTTCCAACTCTTTGACTCCAACAAATACTTAATGATATATGTCTCCTTTCTCTAATAACACGTAATCTGTTTGGAATGTGATTAGTTCCGCGTCTTCTTAACAGATTTACAATTACACTTAGCGTCTTCCTGGTTTGAATACAAATCGGAGAGATCTATCGACTATATCCAGGTCAATCCTCACGCCGCATTTGAGAGATACCACGCCTCTTGCCGGGTGTGCATTAGTTGGGGTAATCCATCCTTTGAACAGACGTACTCTTTGTTTGACTATCTCGATCCCATTGATTCCTCCGTCTGGAAGTTTCGGTTATAAGTTCGTTTAGATCAATAGCTTAAGCGGTTGTTTGCTTGCAGTTGCTTCTTTGTTATCTATAGGCTCTTGCACCGTCGAGTTCCGGATTGAACGTGTTC
This sequence comes from Halobacteriota archaeon, assembly GCA_034190245.1. Lineage (GTDB taxonomy): Archaea > Halobacteriota > Syntropharchaeia > DAOWMC01 > DAOWMC01 > JAXHTJ01. The sequence goes on from JAXHTJ010000330.1 coordinate 891, forward strand.
CTCTTGGATCGCAAGCTTGGGTGGGTAGGACTTCCCGGTATAAGGCACTGGCCGGGGTACCGGCCGATCGTGAGGGATGGAGGGTTACCGGTAGCAAGCTGTCTGAAGACCGTATGCTAACGTA
>JAXHTJ010000331.1:0-1001 GCA_034190245.1 Halobacteriota archaeon
CAAAAGATGGTTTGGGTGGAAAGTGTGGCAAAGAAGAGAGGATAGGATTGGTATTGCTGTGACTTGTACCAACATTTGGCATAATATGCTAAACCTGTTCACGGATTAATTTTGTCCCACAGCCCCTTGTTTAGATGAATGAACTTGAGTTAAGATATAACTTTCCACCACTTCCCACCCATGACCCACTGATCCATGGTAACAACCCGGTGCCCATAAATGGTCAGGACACCATTCTCTCAAATGTGGGAAGTGCTGCCTCAGTATTCTGCTTGTCCTACCTTTGATCTTCTTTGCGATGAAACTCACAGAATACTTTGGCGGATACTTTATAAACAGATGGATATGGTCTGAGTTGATCGCCATATCAATGATCTCTATGTCCATCTCCTTGCATGTCTTCCTGATAAGACCTTCGCAAACCATAGCAACATCGCCAGTTAATATTTTACCTCGATACTTTGGAGTAATAACCATGTGATCTGTTAAGAGTGACACCGTGTGCCGATCATGTCGGAGTTCATTTATTTTCATAGTAACCCACCTAAAATAGAGGGGATGGAGTGGCATTCGTTTTCCCAGAAACGTGTAAGGAATTATGCCACTTCTTAAGCCATACTTATCCTTTGTACTTCATAGGCGTTTGGTAAGCATGGGGTGAAAGTGAAGGGACTTTCATCCCCTTCACCCCTGTGAGCGATCTCTTTTGGAGATCTCTCTAATCTACTCTACAGCGAGATGTTTTTATATGAAATAAAAGAGATCTAGCTGAGAATAAATTCCATCTCCCGTCAAAGGCTTTAATTTCCGCCGAAGTCGGAGATGACCTATGGCGTAGCCATAGGTCGTAGTTTTGATTAAACTTTTCTCAAAAGTTTACGGTTGATAGATTCATATTCCAGATGAGATGGATCATATTTAAAGATGGCTGATAACTGTCCAGATGAGCGATAGCTATCATTAAATCCTGATTTTAAGCACGTCAGTGCCTTAATTTTAAT
>JAXHTJ010000034.1:0-19319 GCA_034190245.1 Halobacteriota archaeon
TTAGATGCTGTTCTCGATTATGCGGATATTGATGCGGGTCTTATGGATCTGTTTGAGGTCTATCAAAGCCATGCGCTTGATCCGAATGTTAATCGGAAGAGGTTGATGGATGGATGGAGGGTTTAAGAGATCACGAATGCAGGATGCCTGTTCAATGATAGAGATAAACGACATAAATCAGTTTCTTCACTTTTTCAGGTTTGAGTTCTCGAAGTTTTTATCACAAAAAAACCTTTAAAAGTATGCGATACCCCTATAACTTCAAATCAATTCGTAGTTTAGAATATTCTTAAATATTATAGCGAGAATATTAAAATATAGAAAAATATGGGTTGATAATATGAAAAAGAGAATTGTAGGCGGTTTTATAATAGTAATGCTGATTTTATCGGTTGCGGTGCTTTCGGGTTGTGTTGAGGAAGGAGGTCAGCAATTGGGTAGTGATGGGGAATTACCCACTTTCAAGAGTTACCAGGAGATTTATTACATTTTTGAAGATGCAAAAAACTCAAACAGACGCAGCGCTGTGGTTTATAAGAGTGATTTGGTTGCATTTGAAACTATGACTGCACCACAAGCTGCTACTGCAGAGGATACTACGTCTACAACTTATTCAGATACAAACATCCAAGTAGAAGGTGTTGATGAAGCAGACATTGTGAAGACCGATGGAAAATATATTTATACTTTATCTGGTGGGAAGCTAATTATTGTAAGGGCTTATCCTGCTGAGAAGGCAGAAATCTTGTTTGAAGACAGTATTCATAACTTTAATCCAAAAGAACTGTTTATTCATCGTGATCGACTGTTGATATTTGGTAGAACATCTTATTGTGCGGATGTCGATGAGATTTTTGTTAATGGAGAATTTGGGGAGTTTATTATTCCAGGGAGACATACTTCATTGACAGTAGCAAGATTATATGATGTTAGTGATAGTGAAGATCCAGAACTGTTGAGAGTTATTGAATTGGAAGGAGATTATATCTCTTCAAGAAAGATCGGGGAGCATGTTTATTTTGTAACGACTTCGTATCCTTATCGTTTTGAAAAAGATGATCCAAGAGGGATTATTCCTTTGTACAGAGATAACACAGAAAATTTTGAACTTGTTTCCGAGGCTACAGACATTTCATACATTCCTCCTGTAAATCCAGAAGGTTTTATTACTGTTGTTGGTATGTCAATGGAAGACGAGGATGGGGATGTGTATAAGAAAACAGTTGTTGGGAGCGGGCAGAATGTATATGCTTCTTTAGAGAATCTGTATATCTCTCAAACAAAAAGGCCACATTATTATTGGAGATATGGTAATGATGAGGAAATAGAAGAAGAAACAATAGTGACTAAGTTCAGACTGAAAGATGGAGAAATTGAGTTCAAAGGGACTGGTGATGTTCCAGGGCATATCTTGAATCAGTTTTCCATGGATGAGTACGATAATCATTTTAGGATTGCAACAACTATTGGACATGTCAGCAGAATGAGAGAGAGTCATTCTACAAACAATATCTATGTGCTTAATGATGAGCTGGAAATTGTTGGAAGTTTAAAGGACCTAGCGCCTGGTGAGAGGATTTATTCTGCTAGATTTATGGGAAAAAGAGGATACTTGGTAACTTTCAAAAAGGTTGATCCTTTGTTTGTTGTTGATTTAAGTGATCATGAGAATCCAGAGGTTCTTGGTAAATTGAAGATACCTGGTTATTCGGATTATCTGCATCCTTATGATGAGGACCATATAATCGGTCTTGGTAAGGAAACAGTCGAGGCGGAAGAGGGGGACTTTGCATGGTACCAAGGAATCAAAATGGCTATTTTTGATGTGAGTGATGTGGAAAATCCCCTGGAATTGCACAAGGAAGTTATTGGAGATAGGGGAACTGATTCCCCTGCTTTACATAATCATAAGGCTTTCTTGTTTGACAAGGAGAAGAAATTGTTGGTGTTGCCTGTGAAAGTTGCTGAGATTAGAGGTGAGAGGACAAGGGACAATCAGTATGGAGATTTTGTTTTTCAAGGAGCATATACTTATGATGTCAGCCTCGATGACGGATTCGATCTGAGAGGAAAGGTTAGCCACTATGATGAAGATGACGAAGTGTACAAAAAGAGCGGGTATTATTTCTATGGTGATAAAAATATTGAGAGGAGCCTGTATATTGGTAATGTTTTGTATACTTTGTCAAATAGTAGAATACAGTTGAATGAGTTGGATACTTTGGAGAAGTTGAAAGAGTTAAATTTTGATAAGGAAGGAGAGAATTAAGGCCAGTTAAGGTAAAGAAGAAATCCTCCAATTTTAAGAAGCTCAAATGGGCGGTCCCTTCACACAGCTCGACAATCTCCTTAAACTTGTCATTAATGAAAACCATCAGTTGTACATTTTCCGAGTGGCACTCCTTCCAAACCCTTATATCTTTTCGAGAAGTTAATCTTTGATGGAATAGAGATGCTCGAAGAACCTGTGGAGATTCTGCTTGGTATGGCGACCAGCGGGGAGATTGACCCCTGGGATATCGATATAATCGATGTCACTGACAAATTCCTGAAGAAGATTGATGAATTGAGCCAATTGGATCTCAGGATTCCAGGAAGAACGCTCTTTTATGCGGCCATGCTACTGCGAATGAAGGCTGAGAGCCTCGAGTATGAAGAGGAAGAGGTTATTGAAGAGGAGATCGATGATATCGAACTATCCGAGCCGGATGATGAGGAAGAGATAAAGTACCCATCATTGTCTCCCCGGATCAGAAGAAAAAGTAAGCGTCCAGTGACCCTGGATGAACTTATAAATGAACTTAAGAAGGCCGATGTAGTCGAGAGAAGGAGAAAGATAAAGGAGATAAAAGAGGTTGATTTAAAGATAAAGGCTGAAGAACTTCTAAAAATCGCTCACGACGAGAATATTGAAGAGAAGATATGCGAGTTAGAAGCCGTGTTAGAAGAGAGATTTAAAAAACGGGATTATGTGTTGTTCTCTGAACTGATCGATGACCATGATTCGTCGAACATAATCTCCACTTACATCCCATTATTATTCCTGGCCTCCAAGAAGATGATCTGGTTGGAGCAAGAGGAGCTGTATGGGGATCTGTATATAAGGAGGAGGGTTGATGGATGATATAAGAATCGTTGAAGCAGTTCTTTTCACATCTGAAAGGGCTTTAAGTCCGGGCCAGCTAGGCAAGATACTGTCAAAACCTGCAAAACATGTGAAAGGCCTGATAAGCGAGCTTATGAACGAGTATGAAGACCGGGCAATCGAAATTGTTAATATAGATGGGAAGTATGTGATGCAGGTTAAAACAGAATTCGCAAAGTATCTGAAGGGTCTTGCACCAAGAGAGATGGATACACAGGTGCTGAGAACGCTCTCTGTGATAGCATACCATCAACCTGTGACCCAATCGGATGTGGTGGCAATCAGAGGCAATAAGACATATGAGCATATAAAGGAGCTGGAAGGTATGAAATTGATAAGCTCCAAACCTAAAGGTCACTCGAAGTTGCTAACCACCACAGATAGGTTTGTTGAATACTTCTGGAATGAGGAAGATGATAAGTATAGCGATACCGAAGGGTAGTCTGGAAGAGCAGACTCTAATACTATTTAAACAGGCAGATTTGGGGATCAGGAGGACTGATAGAGAGTATAATCCAAGGATAGATGATCCCAGAATTGGGAAAGTGAAGATACTTAGGCCCCAGGAGATACCGAAGTACGTAGCGGAAGGGTACTTTGATCTCGGTATATCTGGCAAGGACTGGATAACCGAAACAGGTTCGGATGTTATCGAAGTGGCGGATATGCCTTACAGCAAACAGGGGTCAGGAAACGTCAAGATAGTCGTTGCAGTGCCGATGGATTCAGATGTCGAAGAAATCGAAGATGTGAGGCCAAACAGCAGGGTCACAACTGAATATCCGAACATTACGAAGAGATTCTTTGATGAGCTTAATATACCTGTAGAAGTATTCTTCTCGTACGGGGCAACAGAGGCGAAGGTCCCCGATCTTATGGACGTGGTTGTAGATTTGACAGAGACGGGCTCAACGCTTCGAAAGAACGGCCTCAAGATCATAGGAAAGATGCTCGAATCCTCCACCAAACTTATCGCCAATAAAGATAGCTGGAATGATGATGAGAAGCGCAGGGAGATAGAGGAGATAAAGACTCTTCTTCTCGGTGTAATAGAAGCCAGAGGAAAGGTACTGCTCAAGATGAATATCCCGGAAGATAAGCTGGATGAGCTTATCAGCAGCTTGCCCGCTCTGAAGAACCCGACGACATCGAAGCTGTATGGAACCGACTACTACGCCGTGGAGACAGTTGTGGAGAAGAGTGACGTTAACATCCTAATCCCACAGCTAAAAAGTAAAGGTGCCGAGGATATTCTCGAACTGGACATATCAAAGATCGTCAGGTGAAGTTGGTGAAGGTATATCTGGCAGCACCGCTATTTTCTGATGCGGAGAGGGAATTTAACAGAAAGCTTAGAGAAGAGATTGAGAATATCGGCGTTTCTGTATTTCTACCACAGGAAGACTCGAATGACTGCGGAGATAGTGAAGAGGAAAATGAGACGATATACCACAAGAACGTTGCGGCAATAGATGCATCTGATGCTATCGTAGCGGTTTTAGACGGTTCTGATGTCGATAGCGGAACGGCCTGGGAGGTTGGATATGGATATGCCAGTGGAAAACCCGTATACGGAATCAAGACCGACTTCAGGAGTATGGGCAAAGAAGGGCCAGTGAATCTGATGATTTTCTTTTCTCTTAGAAGACTCTTTATGAGTGTAGAGGAGTTACTTGAGGGCGCCATCATCAAAAATAATTTAGAATAAGCAGCCGATACAACCTAAAACACAAATTATAAAAACCATTGATCACAGCTTAAAAGTAATCTTCAAAAAGATTAATCATTTACACGAAGTATGGCAAAGCCATACGTTATATCTCGCCTTCGGCGAGATTGGTTCAGCTGTAAGCTGGGCATTTTGTTCAAACTTTTATTTAAAAGTTTGGAGGAGATAGATCGAATGGAGAATGGTCTTCCTGAAGGAGAGGTAATTGCTTTACTTGAGAAGATGAAGAAGAAGGATCTATCTTATGATCGGATCTTCAGCTCGATGTGTACAGATCCTCATCCGATAGCGGTTAAAGCATATATAAGGTTTATAGAATCAAATTTAGGTGATGCGGGACTTTTTCCAGGTACCAAGAGTATAGAATGTAAAGTCGTCAAGATGCTGGGATCTATTCTGGGAAATCCAAAAGCTTTTGGGTATATGACGACAGGCGGCACGGAGTCCAATATCCAGGCTATAAGAGCAGCGAGGAACCTGGCAGGGAAAGATCGGCCAAATATAGTCGTATCAGAATCAGGTCACTTCTCCTTTGATAAGCTGTCGGATATACTTCGATTAGAAGTAAGAAAGGCTGATTTAGATGAGGGATTTAGGGTCGATATAGGAAGCGTTGAAGACCTGATTGATGAAAACACAGTGTCCCTTGTCGGGATAGCCGGCACAACAGAATTCGGACAGATCGATCCGATAGAAGACCTCTCAAGGATAGCAGAAAGAGAGGGTTTGTTTCTTCATGTAGACGCTGCATTTGGGGGCCTTGTGATTCCTTTCCTGGAAAAGGAGTATAAATTCGGTTTTGAGCTTGATGGTGTATCCTCCATGACTATAGACCCTCATAAGATGGGAATGTGCACAATACCTTCCGGTGGACTACTCTTCAGGGAAAGAAGATACCTGAGAAGTTTGAGCATATCAACACCTTACCTCAGCACAAAGGCCCAGTTCTCCCTAACTGGAACAAGAAGTGGAGGAGCCGTGGTTGGAACTTATGCCGTTTTTAAGCATCTGGGTTATGATGGGCTCAAGAAGAACGCACGTCGTTGTGTTGACTTGGCGAGAATGTTTGTTGAAAAAGCCGAAGAATTCGGTGTGTATCCTATGGTTGATCCTGTTATGAATGTTCTGGCCCTCGATGTGCCCAAGATAGATAAGGTACTCCTCATGTTACTTATGAAGGGCTGGAGGGTCTCTGTAACAAGAAGGCCGAGGGCGTTAAGATTGGTCATAATGCCGCATTCAACGGAAGAGAATGTAAATCTCCTACTTGAAGACTTGAAGGAGATTGTCAAAAAAGTTTTTTAAAAGTTTATATTCCAATCCCATCAAAGGCTTTAATATCCGCCGCAGGCGGAGATGGCCTATGGCGCGAGCCATAGGTCGTGGTTTTGATTAAACTTTTGTAAAAAGTTTATATCCGAACTGTCTCAAAAGCTCCCTTCGTTCTCTAATGTCATCTTCGCTCTCTATTCCTTTGACCTTTTCCCCGTCTACTACGCCTATGATCCCCCTTCCCTGCTCTGTTTCTGCTATCAGCACCTCAACGGGGTTTGCAGTAGCACAGTAGATTCTACAGACCTCTGGAGTATTCTTGATCGCACCCAGAACATTTATTGGAAACGCATTGCGCAGAAAGACGATGAAGCTGTGGCCGCAAGAGATCTTAAATGCGTTATCCACGGCCGCCTTTTTAAGTTCCTCATCGTTACCTTCGCACCTGACCAGGCAAGCTCCAGATGCCTCACAAAACGCAATCCCAAACTTTGCTTCAGGAACAGAATTGACAATAGCCTCGTATATATCTTCAACGGTCTTTATAAAATGGGATTGTCCCAGGATTAAATTTGTCTCTTCTGGCGCATCGATCTTGAGGGTTTTAAGCTCCATTTTATCACCTACAACTATGAATTGATATTACTTTCTTGCAGACATCTAAAAAGCGTTTATGTTTTGTGGGTAGTAAAAAGTATAAAAAAGAAATTTTGTGGGGGAAGTTTATCCCCCTCTCAATCTTAATCGAGTTCGTTCATCTCGTCAGTCAACTCTGGATTAAATCCACCCAATATCCTGTTGGTGGCGTATCTGCTGATGACACTTATAGCCTCTGTCCTGCTACCAAATGGTGCCACATCCCAACGATATGTGATATCGTCTCTTCTGGATTCCCTCTCTGTTAGTGGCCTTCCAACAGATATTGGCAGATCCAGTACTGCTGCATGTTGGTCCTTTGTATATACGACCTCACCAGTCTCATCATCTATCCTGTATCTTCTTCTGGCATCGAACATCAGACCATCTTTATCCAATCTGACGGAAGATCCATGAACTGTTATACCTCGAAGAGCAGTCTTTGCAGGATTAAATACCTCGGTCTCGATCAGCTCCTTAGATGTTGCCTCGAGATCACGCTCTCTCATCTCTAACAACTGTCGTGAAGAGTATACAACGGTATCTACTCCCCTATACCTGCTCAGATACATCCTCGAACGAAGCCATGGCGCCATAGGAGGATAGTAGACGGAGTCAGTGAACTGTATGAAACGGATACGATCTCCAGCCCTTGCCCCCGGAGTTGGCTCAACCATCTCTTTCATAGGATCATACTTCTCAACCAGTTCATCCAATGGAGGATGCACACTTACATAAGATTCGCCTGTAAGGCGGTGTCCCAGAATTAAGACTAAACTATCATCAGGAATAGCCCGGAACTTAATAAGCCTCTTTGACTTGTCACAGACCTTTCTCCTTCTATCTGAAACTTTATCTGCCCCAGGATATACCTGTGCCACATATTTATCCTTCTTTTTTGCTTTCTCTGCCATCTTAATCACCTCACACATCATTCTTTATGCTTTCAGCTGCCTCAGCGATCTTTTCCATTGGGTTTTTGAATACTGGTAGATGGTCTGCAAGAACATAATACAGGCCGGATGTAGTCGTTGGTTTAAATATCTGCGTTCCAGCATCAAGACACATCCCTGCAACAACACAGGGAGTCAAAAATCCTGAAGTTGATCTGGCGATAACATGCTCCAGTGTAAATGCACCGGGTCCAGCACCACCATAGATACCATGAGTATAGAACTGGAACCCAAGTCCGGTTCCCATGACTCTACCACAATCCGGATCTGGAAGACCACCTGCTTCAAAAGCGAGCATATCCGGGAAGTAAGCAAGGACAGCACTTGCGGTTTGAACAGATCTTGATGCACCTGTATTAACAATGACAGCAGCCATTATAGCAGCAGACGTGTACGCATTCCATGTTGGGAAGTCTTTCATACCCCATAGCACATATCCAGACGGTTGTGTAAACGGGTATGTGTCTCCCAATTTGTGAATAACTCCATCATCATAGGCCCTCTCCATCAGGCTGAGTATCACATCATGGACTGTGCCATTACGATTCTCCTTTACGAAATCATACACGAGATTATTTGCATTGAATCCTTGAAAAGCGGAAGTCAATAACTGATATCTCTCGTACCATCCCAGACAATCCCCCATCTCATATTCTCCACCCTGTTCCAGTACCGTTGCCAAGGCAGCTCCATGCATCGTTCTATTGTTTGCAAGAGCCACAAGGTGGTTGATCATCAGTGATTTCAAACCCGTCCCGAGACCTTCGATACCTGTCGGGTACTTCAGCATAGGAGAGACTGGATTTCCAGGTTGCGGGGTTGTCGTTTGAGGATATCTCCCATGCAAGCAGGCCTTTAGTAGCCCCAATCGGTGTGGATTCTCAACCGGGGTCAAATTGGCCATCTTTGCGATGATCTGGGCAAGAGCAACACTGACCAATGTAAAGCCCACACCCCAGTCAGCAGAGAGTCTGAGGGCCTCTTCAGGTAATTGGACCACCAGTGTGTTCCCATCCTCAAGCATCATCATATTGGTATCGTCTCCTTCCTTTACCTGTATCATCTTCTTCAGTTCGTCTGCAACAGTCTGTGCATTCGCCACTAAGTCAACTTCAAAGCCATACCAGGGCATCTTGACCTCATCCTGTCCAACAAGAGTTGCCCATCCAGCCCTACCTTCTTGGAGCATGGTTTCTAGTTTCCTCAAATCTACTACCACTGTCTTCTTGAGAGTGAGATATACCTCTTTCATGTAAGGATTTCTCATCGGGCTCAATGCCTCTATTGGTATATTTTCGGCCAATAGTTTTCCTTCATCACTATACAAATCTATTTTATCATCGTATTTCATGATCGATCACTTTTAATTTCCACCTAAGGTACTTAAAAATTTCTAATTTCTACTCTTTAAAGTTTATCCAACAGTTGGAACATATCTTCAATTATAACATCCGCAGCCTCTCTTACCTCGGGTGAAGCATTGAATCCTATCCCCTTGCCGGCTATCTGCATTGCGCAGGCATCGGGAGGCCCATCTCCAACAAAAATAGAGTCCTCTGGTGATAGCCCGATCGAGTTGGCCATCATCTTAAGCGCCTCAAACTTGCAGATACTGTGCTTTCTGCAATTTGGACGATTATAGCTCCAGTTATAAAGATTCAGAATTTTTCCGGTAAGTTTACCGTTTTCAATCTCCAGGATATTGGCCAGGACCAAATCCGCTCCGATCTTCTCTTTTATCAGGTTTGCGGCGATAGTATATGAATCACTTACAATAGCGATTTTGTATCTCTTCTTCAGCTCAGCGGCAACAGGTTGGATCCCCTCTGATAGTGGAATTTTGTTCACAATATCAATTAGCTCCTCAGGGGTCAGGCCCTTAAGTAAAGAGGCCAGATAATCGCTAACCTCGTATCCTAAAATATCGCCTTTCCGAAACCTATCCAATATATCGCTCAGCTTACGCTCAAATCCAAGTTCTTCCGAGAGAGCGACTATAACCCTGCCGTCTAGCAGGGTGTTATCCATATCAAATACCAACAGCTTCATCTAGATTATCCAAGATCGAGCAATGCAGCTTCCATTAGCCTTTCCTGCAGTTTATCCTTCATGGGTATAACCTCTACCATGTTACCACGTATCCCCGTTATCGCCGATATCACTCTCAACCAATCAGATATCTGTTCCGCACTTGGATCAGACAGATAATCCCTTCCACCTTCCTGTATGATTCTGGCAAAAGTTTCCACAAGTGACTCCTCTTCATGTCTATCGTAATCGAATTCATTGATATTTGAGACGGTGTGATACTTCCTGATGTCATCATGGGCCATCTTCTTATACATCACTTGAAGTCCCAATAGATTCGACTCAGCTATCTGAAGACCGTCATTTTCCGTTAACGTTCGGATTGTAGTTTTAACTATGTCAGATACAGTTTTAAGCAAACCCTGAGTGATATCGTTGCCCACTTCCCTGTGGGTGTGAGAATAAACTCCAAGATCGACCTGGCATATTCTCCTTAAAGCAGAATTCCTGTATATCTCGGAGAGCACACCTATCTCAAGACCCCAATCAGTTGGAACACGTATATTCATTGCGAGATCGGTGGTCATTGCAAACTCTCCTGAAAGGGGATATTTAAAAGCACGTAGATAAGACAGGTAGGGAGATTTATGCTCCGTGAGTGTCGACAGTGCATCGATGAAAGGATATACAAAGAGGCGGGTAACCCTTCCATACAACTTAGAATCACTGACTCTCGCATAGTACCCCTTGGAGAAGAAGAAGTCCATCTCCGGGTCCAGAATGGGGAGCAAGAGCCTGGCTGGTATATTGGATGTATATGATTCTACGTCGGCGTCATGAAACAAGATTGCATACGATTCGAGGCTAGCTATACCGATAGCCACCCAAACCGCCTTTCCTTTTCCACTGTATGCATTTATGTTAATGCCTTTATCTTCTAACGCGTAAAAAACTTCTTTTATATGGGGGGACTCACACCACACTATGATATGAGGTATAGTTAGCCTCCTGAAAAAGTCAACTGTCTCTTTATATTCAGCATCATTTTTTGCCGTTAGCGCAATCACGACACTGGTAAGGTAAGTGCATCTATTAAGGTGCTCGATTATATTTCGAAGCGATCCGTTCTGTAGTTCACTGTACAACATTGGAATTACCAATGTAGCAGGTCGCTCTATAGTAAGATCTTCGAGTCGCTTCCTTAGCTTTTCACCATTCATACCTCCGATGTCTTGAATGGTGGTTACCAACTCCTGCGAAAAATCCATGCATGTATATTAGGGTTTTTATTATAAAAACTTTCACCCAACAACAAGTGACACTGAAACCTTGAATGCCCCCTATTTTTCGGGGATTGTAATCTCTCAATATCCTCTTTAGAAGAAAATCATCTTCACAACCCGACCGCCCTCATCTTCTCAGCCGTCGGATGGCCTTCATTGTCCAGTCCTCTCAACTCATAAAATTCATCCAAGATCCCATCCAATTCAACAACCTGACCCTTCGAAGAGCCATCCGGCATAGGCTCTTTTAAAAATCTCTTTGGCAATGTGTCGTCTTTTCTGCTGAATCCTTCTCTCGCGTTAAAGGCCCTCTCCAAAGTGAAAATTCTGTCACCAACTCCCATAAACTCATCTTCACCAAAATTAAAACCTGTGGCAGTTGATATTAGTTCTGTGTCATGTTTTAAGTTTGGTGCATTCTCTCTAAATATACAGAAAACAATCGAATCCAGAGTTGCCATCCAATCCTGAACGGTTTTTATATATACTGCCTTATTGTCCATAGAAAGCCTGTCTATCTTTTTAGGATCAAAGCTTGAATCTGGTATTTTCACCGGAACAGGTATTATTCCAGTCTCTTGTAAAGCAGTCCAGGCCCTCAAATGGCAACCACCTCTATTAGAGGTCGCATAGCTAAGAGCCTGGCCTTTTACTCCTCTAGGATCGTAACCTGCAAGTTCCAGTCCCTTTACGTTTATTGCAAACGCTTCAGATCCTCCACCAATCTTTTCTGCAACTTTTTTAGTCCCTTCGGCTAATAGATCGCCAAAACCCTCTCTTCTTGCGATCTTCTCAATCATGGATAACATGGCCTCATAGTTTCCAAAAGCAAGCTCCATCCCCACTTCGTCTTTGTCTATCAACCCCTTCTCAAAGCACTCCATCGCAAATCCAATTGTACTACCTGTGGAGATCGTGTCTAATCCAACTTCGTTACATAATATGTTTGCTTTTGCTACTGCATCCAAGTTGTCAACACCACAACTTCCACCGAAGAGCGCGATTGTCTCATACTCAGGACCTTCTCCCCTTGTACCCGAATATACTCCATCTTTCACCTCTATCCACCTTCCACATGCTATTGGGCACCCAAAACAAGCTTTCTTCTTTTTAAAGATGGTTTTGGCCATCGATTCCCCGCTTAACTTTCTATATCCCTTAAATACGCTTCTCTGATAATTGTGTACAGGAAAGACACCGTTAATGTATAGGAATGTAAGAGCTGATGCAGTACCCATCGCATTCATCGCCCCGGATATCATTGTGGTGGGATTAACACTTAGAGCCTCTCTTGTAGCTTTAACAATCTCCTTAAATTTTTTAGGATCTTCTAAAACTAGATCTTTTGTTCCACGGACGGCGACAGCCTTGATTTTTTTTGAGCCCATCACTGTTCCGACACCGCCTCTTGCAGCTGCTCTATCGTCATTGTGAATCGAAGCGAATTTTGCCAGGTTCTCTCCACCAGGCCCAATAGATGCCACTCTTGCATCTCCAACCTCTTCTCGTATCGATTCTATAGTTTCAGATGTTATAAGTCCCCAGCATCTTTCTGCCGATCGAATCTCAACCTCATCATCTTCAATAAACAAAAATACTGGGCGATCCGACTTTCCTTCTATCACCAAAACATCATACCCGGCATACTTAAGCTCTGCACCAAAATGACCACCACACATCGAATTACATATAGTCCCGGTAAGTGGGGACTTGGTAGTGACACAAAATCTTCCAGCCGTTGGTGCATTGGTCCCGGTAATTGGTCCTGTTGCAAATATTATCTTGTTTTCACTTCCAAGAGGATCTATCTTCGGCTCTAATTCGTCAAATAAAATCTTTGCCCCCAAACCTCTACCACCCAGAAACTTTTCAGCAATTCCCATGTCAAGTTCTTCTGATTTTATGCGGTCTGAAGTCAAATCTACTCTCAATATCTCGCCAGCATAACCACCCATATCATCACTCCAAAGAAGGTAAATATGATTATTAATTAAAAAACTTGCCAATCTTATCTCTAAGATTATTCGATACATTTATCTGATAATAAACTCATGAAATCTTAATTTTCAATGGGGTGAGCATGTTGTATGGTTATATGGGTAAGATACTCCGAGTAGATCTGACTAAAGGCTCAATAAATTTTGAAGAATTTGATAAAGATGTGGCTCAAAATTATATCGGTGGAAGTGGTCTTTGTGCGAAGATTTTATATGATGAGCTAAAGGAAGGGGTCGATCCCTTATCGCCAGACAATAAACTTATCTTTGCTACGGGTCCTGTTACCGGTTCAAAGGCCATCTTCTCCGGAAGGCATCTGGTTTCTGCAAAATCTCCACTTACAGGAATTTACGGCCAGGCCACTTCAGGAGGATATTTTGGAGCAGAACTTAAGTTTTCAGGTATCGACGCCATAATCGTAGAAGGAAAAGCAGACAATCCGGTTTATATTTCGATTAGAGATGATGATGTCGAAATAAAAGACGCAAAAGACCTGTGGGGTCTGGATTCTGTTGAAACTGAAACTGCGATTTTAAAGGATCTGGAAGAGAAAACTAGAGTCGCCTGCATAGGTCCCGCTGGTGAAAATCTGGTCAAGTTCGCTGCTATAATGAACGATGGGGGAGCAGCGGGAAGAACAGGTATGGGATGCGTCATGGGATCGAAGAATCTGAAGGCAGTAGCGGTGAGAGGATCCAGTGAAGTCACGGTGGCAGATGAAGAGGGGCTGGGTGAGTTATTGGAGGAGATCCGAAAACAGATAAAACGCAACCCGGTTATCAAAGACCTCTCCAATCATGGTACTTCCGGAGGTGCCTCTGCCCTAAACATGTTCGGCTCACTTCCCACAAAGTACTTTTATGAGGGAAGTTTCAGTGGAGCGGCTAACTTAGATGGTCATACAATGTCAAAGACAATTTTGAAGAAGCGTGAAACATGCTACAACTGTCCAGTGGCCTGTAAGAGGGTTATTGAAATAACAGAGGGGGCCTATGCAGGTTTGTACGGAAGGGGGCCAGAATATGAGACATGTGGTGCACTAGGCTCTTTATGCTTAAACGATAGCCTTGAACTTGTCGCAAAGGCAAATGATATCTGTAATAGACTCGGTATGGACACAATCTCCATGGGCAACGTCATCGCATTCGGCATGGAATGTTATGAAAAGGGCCTGATCACAAAAGAGAAATTTGACGGGATTGAGCTGGATTGGGGATCTTCTAACATGATCGAAATTATTGAAAAGACAAGTAGGCGCGAAGGATTTGGAGATGTACTGGCTGAAGGTGTTAGAGAGGCAGGTAAAATGATTGGAGCAGAGGATATCGCTATGCACTGTAAAGGACTTGAGATTCCAATGTTCGATCCAAGGGCTCTGAAAGGGATGGGCCTTGTCTATTCAACATCTATGCGAGGTGCCTGTCACATGATGGGATGTAGTGCCCTTGCAGAGATGGGTGCTTCTTACTCTTTACTGGACCTTCCAAAGAGGGTTGATCCAAGATCAGAGACAGGAAAAGCGGGCCTTGTTATGGCATTGCAAGATTGGACGACTTTTATGAACTCTTCAATCTTATGCCAACTCCCTCTCATCCGACTGAATAACGGTCCGGAATATACAGCAAGGATCTATTCAACGGTTACTGGCTTTGATATGAACATTTCCAAGATGATCGGTTCGGGGGAGAGAATATACAAATTGCAGAGGCTCTTCAATATTCGGGAAGGTATATCAAAAAAGGATGATGCACTCCCAAGACGTTTTACACATGAGAGCCATGTAAAAGGCCCGTGTAAAGGTAGCACCGTCGATTTAGAACCGATGCTTTCTGAGTATTATGAGTTAAGGAACTGGAAAGACGGTATTCCGGCTAAATAGGGCCCAGCCTTGGAGGTATCAGATCTCACAATACATCGCTGTCATGTAGCCCATATTCTCCTTAAATATCTCAGCTTGCTCTTCCAGCTTCTTTTCAGCGACTTCCACTTCCATTCCCTTGGTCTCTTCCACAAAACTCGCGAACCTTCCCAACCATAGAATCCTGAGGGTGTCCAGGACTCTTAACCTCTCTTCCTTGTCATCGGTGTTTTTATAAGCCGATGCCATGCTGAAGACAAGTTTTGCCCAGAGTTCCGGACCTATACGAACCGGTTTCTTCATTGCACCGTAATCCAATCTCTCTACCAACTCTTCATCGAGCTTTGACGCTAAAAAGTCTCTATCCTCTGAGTAGCCGCCCCTGAATGATTTATCGAGTGTATCTACATCTACCACAAGTGGGGCCAATTTTTGACCATGGTACTTTGCCATAGTCGTTATTGTCTCCGGCATACGCGACTTCTCCTTCCACCTGCACTCATAATGCTCCATCAGATCGAAGATCATCCCGACCACCTGCATAAACATCGGGCTCAAATGTTTGGCGGGATCAAGATACTTTATTGTGGATTCATGTAATTTTAACCCCAGTAGCGTTTCCTGGATCTTTCGACCCTCGGCAGCCGCAGTAGTTGTCATGAATATATCTATCCCAAAATGAGCGGGGAAGTGTTCATGTTTCAGCAGTTCTCTTGCAAACTCAATGGAGAGCCCGAACTCCCCACCGATAGGTTGTCTGACATTTACATCATAAAGCGCTTTTGTGAGCGGATATGCTATATGCTTCGTTATCGGGCCATCGTATATATTTCTCACATAGTATGGCACGACTAGATCTGCGATACCATATATCGGCGGTTTTCCCAGATGCTCTACCCACTCCGGGCGTACGCTTAGAAGGTCACCATCGATGAGTACAACCGTGTCTGTATCAACTTCAGATGCTATCTCAAATATGGTTCGTATACCATTTCCTTTCCCGGGACCGCCCATCTGCTCTGTCAGCAACTTTGGGATATCTCCAGGTGGTTCAAACATGTTTGCCAGTTCCATCGTCCGGTCCGTAGAGAACCCGTCCGATACAACGATCAATCCTTTGTAATCTGAGAAATACTCCGAAAGTCCAGAGGCCACAATATTCATTACATGAACAATTGTTGCTTCAACATTCTTTGTACATATACCAACGACTATGTCAACGGGTTTAAATTTGTCAGCTTTCTCTTGAAGTTCTGGTGTAAGTGCCATCTATAATCCCCCAAGTAAGTACGATCATGTGAACAAGTATTTAAGAATTGTGGCTTACTCATTCCAAAAAACCCTAAATTCTACGTGTATGGGCACTTACACTTTACCCCATCAATTCTTTTTGGTGTTGAATACTCATTCTGATCAACACTTCGAAGATATCCTTAACCCCTTCGGCATCAAGGCCACTTTCGCTTGCCTTTTCAGCGGCTCTTTTCAGGACCCTCTTGTTCTGCTCTTCATCTTCGATTGCCAGATTCCCTCTTCTTTTTATTTCAAATACTTTCTCTGCTAGCTTAATTCTCTCATATATACAACCGATTATCCTTCCATCAATTTCTTCAATCTCTCTTCTCACTTCATCGAGTGGCATCTTCAGATCTTCCTCCATGGATTATCTATCCTGCAGACTGAATCATAACCTCTCGCCATCATCAACGCATCGACAATTGCAATTGCGACCATGGCCTCGGCTACCGGGTAGATCCTCCCGCAAATGGTGGGATCACGCCTTGTTATCGGTGAAAGTGTCGCCTCTTCCATCTTGTACATGTCAACAGATGGCTGATCGACAGATACCGTAGGCGTTGGCTTTACAGCGATTCTGACCACAATCTCCTCTCCATTGCTTATGCCACCCAGAAATCCACCTGCGTTGTTTGTTCTGAATCTGACCTTATCGCCATCCAAGTAAGGATGATCATTGGACTCTGATCCTTTCATGTTCGCAATCTCGAACCCGGCCCCAAATTCTATGCCCTTCACGGCGCCGATCGATGCAAGACCATGTGCTATCGTTGCATTAAGTTTATCAAAGACGGGCTCTCCAAGACCTGCGGGAACTCCTCTTGCCCTCACCTCAACTACACCGCCAGCAGTTTCTCCCTCGTCTTTTATCTCAAGTATCCTCTCAATCATCTTCTCGGCAGCTTCTAAATCGGGGCAATTGAGATCGTTCTTTCTGTAATTCTTCTTGATCTCGTCGAAGGTCATCTCCTTTGATTTTATCCCTGCCGATACTTTTGTGTAGCCTATAACTTCGATACCTTCTTTTTCCAGTATGAACTTGGCAACAGCACCTCCTGCGACTCTTCCAACTGTCTCCCTTCCGGACGCCCTTCCCGCACCACACCAGTCGGTGTACTGTCCGTACTTTGTGAAGAAGGTGTACTCGGCATGACCTGGCCTTATAAGGTCTTTATAAGATGCATACTGGTCTATGTGTATCTGTTGTGTGTCCACGTTGTAGACGATGATACCAAGCGGCGCTCCTGTCGTCAGTCCTTCCTGCCCGAGACCAGAAAATATCTCACACTGATCCGTCTCTTTTCTGGGAGAATCAAGAGGGGTCTGACCCGGTCTTCGCTTATCCAGCTCTTTTTGAATATCCTCTTTTGTAATTTTTAGTCCTGGTGGGACACCGTCGACTATGACCGAAAGACCACTTCCTTTCCCCTTTCCATACGACTCTCCGCATGTAGTAATCCTGAAGATTCTTCCGAAAGTATTTCCTAACATTTTTGTTCACCCTACGTTTATTTACATCAACCCCATATTAGCTTTAACATTTTTCATCGCTTCGACATATCCTGGGTATGTGACATCGATCGATTCTGCTGTATCTATCTCGGTCTCTCCCTCTGCTATCATTCCTGCAAGTGAGAGTGCCATAACAACCCTATGGTCATTATGCCCACAAACCTTTGCACCAGATAGTTTACTCTCTCTTACAATGAGTCCATCCTCCATCTCTTCTATATCTGCACCCATCCTTGACAACTCTTCCGTCATGATCTTGATCCTGTCAGTCTCCTTGATACGGGCCTGTGAGACGTTTAAAAGCCAGGTCTCCCCACTTGCAAAGCACCCAACCACGGCCATGGCAGGAAGTGCGTCCGGGGTGTCACCCATATCAAACACACATCCAGACAGCTCTCTTCCACGGATGCGCACCTTATCTCCTTCAATTGCGATATCCGCACCCATCTTCTTAAGCATCCAGACCACTGCTTTATCTCCCTGTGCATCATTCGTATCTACACCGGTTAAGACCATATCAGATTGCGTTATTGCACCTGCACATAGAGGAAAGGTTGCAGATGACCAGTCACCGGGGATATCCTTCTCAAATGGCAGGTACTTCTGAGACCCTCTGATCCGAAAGACCTCAAAATTATCATTCTCATACTCTATCTTCTGTTCGTCGAGCCACTGAAGCGTCATCTCAACATACGGCTTCTCACAGAGATTTTTTACAGTAATTTCAGTATCTTTCTCTGCCATAGGGCAGCTTATAAGAAGGCTTGATAGATATTGTGATGATCTGCAATCTACTTCAGTTCTACCGCCGATGAGTCTTCCGCTGATTCTTATCGGGAGACAACCATCATCATTGAGTGACTTTAAAGTGACGCCCAAATTGCTCAGAGCATCTATAAGTGGGGTCATAGGCCTCTTTCGAAGAGAAGCATCGCCATCGATCTTTACATCAAGACCGCCTAAAGCTATCACACTCATGATCAGCCTCGATGATGTTCCCGAGTTCTCAAAATTTATTGTGCCTTTTGGCTGTCTTGGCCTGCCTGAAAAACCAGAAACAATCCACTCATCATCCCCGATATCTATCTTCGCACCAAGAGCAGAAGAAGCATTAACGGCCACGATTGTATCCTCTGAGTTTAAAGGGCCCGCTATCCTTGAAGTTCCTTTCGCAAGTGATGCAATAACAACAGCCCTTATCGTGTGGGACTTAGATGCGGGTATCTTCACCTCTCCTGCGAGATTCTCTGATTTCTTCACTATCAGTTTCATCCTTGTTCACTTAATTATATGATTATGCTTAATATCACCTCAAACAATCTATCTTTTAATATTTTTATTTTTGGATTAAAAACGGTTTTTTTATAACCTCTGATTCTTTTCCCCATCGGTTCTTTATTTTTTATTTTAGGATTCTAATTTTAGCATATATGCCACAGTCAATCCCACATTCCCCATTAAACTCCCTCAACCATAATATTTTTCAACCTCCGGTCCAAGCAGGGAAAGTATCTTCAACAAAACATCCTTCATATTCGCCACTTCACAATTAACCTTGTTTCCGATTTTAACAACTACTTCGCTAACACCCCTGAAGAGGTAAAAGACC
>JAXHTJ010000035.1:0-19166 GCA_034190245.1 Halobacteriota archaeon
AAAAAAATCGCGAAAACCACATTGTATCACTGAGAAAAAAACCTTCAAATCCACTTCAAAAAAGTTGATGAAAAATTGAGATCATAAGAAAATTGATAGGTTAAATACTTATTTATAACCCCCCAACTGTCAAAGTTGGGTAATAAGAGTTTTTGCAATGCAAAATCTTCAATACATCCCTACTATTGAATAGGTTTTATCTCTGTCTCTTTTGGAATATACTCTTCAATGAAAAGATTCGAATAATAAATTGTTGAAATTTTTACAAGAGCAAACATTACCAAAGGAAATCCAATACGGATGAGGGAAATAAAATAATGTTCATATACGCCCTGTAGTGCTTCAACCAAATTTATAACCACTGAAATAAGAGAACCAGATTCTATAAATCCAACAACTACACCCGACCAAGGATGTCCGGTGTAAAAATATCCACCGCCAGGATAAATAATGGAAAATCTTCTGGCTTCTGCTTTATTCTTAAACTCGAGTCGACAGTGTGGGCATGTGTAATCATCTTCAATCAGTTCCTTTGTACAGCGAGGGCAAAGATGTGTTCTACAGGCCGTATTACTCTGAACTCCTTCTAACGCAATAGTTTTAAGTAATTCCTTTATCTTTTGCCCCTCATTTATTGGTATATACTGAAATTTTTCTTTTTTCCCATTTTTATATTTAACAACAAGAGATCTCCAATTCATTTCAATTGTTTGACAGTCTGCATAAAGTATTTGTGCTATAGAATTTCTATAAGTGTAATTAGACTTCGTAGGAATATGAAAAATACGTTTATTAGTAAACACAAACAAGGATTGCTTTATATATAGGGCGCTCCGGCGCATTGTGAATTGTTCCATAATAGACATCGGTGAACATCCTGTTGTTACAAGGAATATTTTTTCACCTTCCTCTAAAAAAGGTTTGATAAAAGATATTTTTTGAAGCAACTTTGTCTGTCGTTTTTCCACTCTTTTTTTATAAATGTTTTCATAATCTGAAAATATAATATCGCAGTCTATAGGAAGCTCAGAAACATTCTGATCAATCCCGTTTCGATCATTTATTGGTTGAGCCATCTTATCCACCCCTTTTTCTGCTAACAACAACCGTATAATTTGTTATATCCTTAAGCCCTCCAGTATACTCCTACTTCCGAAGGTAATACAATGCAAAAGACCAGATATTCCATAAAACAATTGCGAGTAAGATACAATATATCAAATTACACAAACATATGAAGGAATAGGGACACTCCATATCTGATAACCTAGAATAATGCCAGTATTCAGGCTACCGTCGACTTTGAATCCGAGATACTAAACCTTAAGAGTAAAGGCAAATGAACCAAAATTAAAATTTTGGATGAACAATTGGTTCATCCTTCATTTATCTCTTATCACTCCTCTCCCATTCCAAACATGGTTTCAAAGACCTCGAACATATTTTCAAACTGCATAAAGACACTCATGTCTCCATCTATCGTTGCAAGCCCGTCACAAAATGGATCTATAAAATTTACCTCTCCTGTGAACAACCGCACAAGATCGTAGTAATTTATTGACATGATCATCTGTGGTTCTTCCTTTGATCCGACCTCCGGAGGCCCTTCGTCTATCCCAAATGGGGACATATTGATCCGAACGTACTCAAAACCTTTTTTTGGGTGCCTGCTCTCTATTAGAAGTGTAAAAGGTGGTAGCCTTGTAAACATCCCCATCATCTTTCCCATCACGTTCGCACCACCTGCTTGTGTCATTGCACCCTCCATTCCACCCATCAGCGCACCACCGATCATAAAATCGAAGAAGAGTTTGTATGGGGTCGGCTCTTCTTCTTTGCTCGATAAGAATTCACAGGTTTTGTACCAATCTTCTGGTAACGGTCCGTTATCTTTAAAATGTTCCTTCTCTTCTTCTGGTATAATTACTCCAAGATTCACCATTTTTTTACCTCCAATCTTATATTTAAAAGGTTGCGACTCATTTCGCAGGCCTTATAATATCCCTCTCTCCTGCAGGTTCAAACTCACGAGCTGCTCCTTTGACGAATTCCTGTACAGGGTGCCTGAAATCGAATGCCAGGTCAGTATCAGCAAAGGTAACTTTCACAATTGGACTTGCTGCCCATGCAGATCCTCTACCGAGCATCCCTGCATATGTGCAGTTTGTCGCTTGACTGCTACCTACTGCCGTATATGATACAATTGGGTAGTTCAGCCCCCTCAGTTCGGGCACTCCACCCTCTTCAGCTCTCAGAGAGCACGAGTATGGAGGACCTGCATGATGCTGTACCTCCTGTCCGGACCAGCCAGTCCTTAACCATCCTTCTTTTGCCAGAACTCCGATGCAGTAGTGAACACCTTGAAGTCCAATTAGTGCATCCCCCGTTAGGAAAGCTCCAAATGATCCCACACTACCTATCGGGTATATTCTATGGGCACCACCCCAGAGGAATTCCATCATCGTCGGATACTTATCAAGCATATCCATAACCATGTGAACAAGCATATGGATGTACGGTCTTATGGTATCCCACTTTGCAGGCATTCGAGTATGCCCTTTCATCATGCTTGTCATCGTTGACATACCTTCAAAATTTTTGAGCGTGCCAACATCGAAAACACTCTGAAAACCGCCAAGAAGTCCCAATCCCGCGGAAGGGAAGCCGATTCCTCCTGCCATGAATTGTCCAAGCCAGATATTTTCGCATATTTCAACAAACATCTGGAATCCTTCCATCATCGCGTTCATTGGCCCTTCCACAAGATCCCAGTCCCCGGATGAGAATGTTTCCATCATTGGAATAGGTGGTGATGCCGACTCAGCCGGACACGTGTCTGCAAGATACCCGAATGGTATCCCGCCAATCTCGTTTGGCGAACGCGCCCTGTTAGCCCATAGGTTCTCACCCATCCGTATCTGTTGTGCATGCCTTGTGGAGAATGCGATATCTGATAGCACAGATTCTCCTGTTAGCCTGTATGTTGCAACAAACGCCATCGTTGTTGACTGAGCTGCGCTTCTAACGATCGCTCCACCATCCATGTTACGAATTCTGAGCGTTGGTTCATGAAGCGCCAGACACAACTTAGAGCCCACGCCCACCTTCAGCATCTCGGCCCTTTCCGGATGAAATTCCTTGTTTATGTTCACCAAAAATCTGCTGTCGAATTGATCTGCGAGCTCATCATCTCCAGTAAAGACCTTACCATACGCATCAGAAGTCAATCCCGGGTGTACCTCTGACATATGCTCCTGGATGACTGCACCTCCGCCCAACCTGTGCTGCAGCGTTTCCATATACAGGTTCATCGTCTCTGGAGATATCTCCTTTCCAAGCCTGAGCTGAATGGTTCGATGGGGCACATCCAGATTTACTATCACAGTTCTTCTTATATCATCAATGCACTGTTGCATTGCACTATCGTTGAAGAAGTTTACATCATCAAAGGTTATATAGGTGTCCGTACCGGGAGCACGCCCGGATGTTAGCCATCGTTGTCCCAGTGGTATCCCCACTTCCCTGTTGTAGGATGGTATACCTCTTTCGAGTGCTATCTTTCTTCCCCATTCAGTGAACTCCATCTTGGTTCTCGACTGCTGGAGTCCACCTCTCTGGTACATCAAATGGTCTGTTACGTCCATTGGATCGACATTCTCGCCACTCTGTGCGTACACTTCCTTGAGAAATTTGTACTGCCCGCTCTCTCTCTCCTTTGGGAGAATCTTTTCTAATTGTTTTTTTGGGTCTACTTTAACCATCTTTTCTCACCCTCAATACGGCGTGAATCACGTCTCATTTCAATATCTTCTCTTTCTCCTCCTCTGGTAGTTCATTATACCATTGGGCTGGTGTATTTTTGATTCCATAACGGCCGGATTGGATTGTACCAGGTGGAACCTTGGGTACATCAGCCCATTCCTCCGGTCGTATAAGTGTGTGACCTTTCTCACATTCATATGTATAATAACGGGAAGAAGCTTCTTCCTCATCAGTTTTCGCAAATCCCTGCTGTTTCGGTCCGACTATCTGGCCAACGATATCCTCAAGGGATAGTAGAGGCTCTCTTCGCAGTATCTTTGCGTCACAGATCGGAACCTTACAGAGTATCGTTTCACGAAAGACCGGACATCTCTTCTCCTCACCCATAATATCACCTAATTTCCAAATCCTTTAACATCCGTCAACCATTCGGGATGTTCTTCTCTTGCCTTTTTAATCTCCTCATTCGCCTTACCAAAGCTCTTAACGACCCTTTCAGGTGTCGGGAGCTCTGTGGGCTCTCTAACCATAACCTGTGCATCCTGGCCATAGATCCTCTTCGATTGGATGAAGCTTGGGGTGTATCTGATCCTATCCATCCCAAATCGCATGTAAGCTGACCCACTCTCTTCCGGCATCGGTGTTATCATCTCCTGACCAACAACCTCGTGGCTCACTTCCAGATGTGTGAGATTGTATTTACCTATCCAGAAATTGACACCAGTCAAGAGATTTATCATCCTCGGCAACATCAGATCCAGGGGCAATTCACTTACTGCTCGTATCAAACCCGGAAATGGAACCCATGCATTATGTGGTCTAAATGACCATCCAAATTGAATTGGTGCAATTGTTCCGATTATCATCGTAACAAGCATATCAATCATGCTTCTGCTAACATTTTGACATTCTGGAGAGACGAGGCTTGAGAATGGAAAAGCACCTATATCGGAATCAGAATACTCTGGAAACTTTTCATTTCTTATGTCCTTCAGTATGTCTGTTATCATATATTCCCCCTCTTCCATTGCTCTTTGAACACAGAGATACCTGAACTTCTCTCCTGTTCTAAGGTGCCTTCTCTCGAGTATATGCTCTGCATTCTCGTAAAAGACGGTGATTCTCGCTGTTTGAATCCCCTCTTCATAGTGCCAGTCCTCAAGGAATGGATTCTGCTCCAGTGTGAACGTGTCGTTATCATGATAGAAATTGTCAAGAGAAGTCCCGAGCAACATGACTATCAAAGCCGGACTCATCCTCAGCGGGAGATTGATAATTGGCGGATGGAAACCGTATGAGGTTATCATATCCTCTGTCAGTATATCATCTATCACTTCGAGTGTGCTCTCTTCCCCTGCCATACCCATCGCCGATTCAATCCCATCCACCGCATCAACATCTCCTGATTCCAGCCCTTCCACCGTGGATCCCAGGCCAGAGGAATCCATCCACTCATCCATCTTCTTCAGTCCCTCTATCTCTTTTACCAATTTTCCCTTCATGAATAAATCTGCCATCATCGAATTTTCACTGAGCCTTGCGTGCCACTCCTGATAGCTCTCTCCGACATACCCTTCACAGAATGTCTGTGTTAGCTTTAAAGGTTCTTCGTGGGGATCGCCTGACAGGTGCCCAAGAAACGTCGCAGCATACAGATGCCTGTAAGTGGGTAGCAACAGCGTTTCATCCTGAAAAGGTCTTCTCACTTTATCCATCTTTTCACTACTTCCATATCTTCTCTTTTTCTTCTTCCGATAGCTCGACGAACCATTTATGTGGTTTGTTTGAGATCCCAATTTTGGTCGTGGAGACTGTGCCTGGTGGAACGGTTGGTACTTCTGCCCACCAGTAAGGTCGTTCTAATAGGTGCCCATTTTCACATTCATACATATAATGGGGGACCTTCTCTTCCCCTACACGCCCTCCTTTAAAATCTTTTGTCGATTTCACCTGACCAATTACCTTTTCGGAGCCAAGTAATGGTTCTCTTCTTATGATCCTGCCCTCACACACCGGCTTGTCATATAAAGCCGTGCGCCATAGAACTGGACATCTCCTCTCTTCGCTCATATCATCACCTAATTCCCAAATGATTTAGTCGGTGTCAACCATTCGGGGTGTTCCTTCCTTGCGGTTTTAATCATATCTTCAGCCTCACCAATCGTCATTATCACCTTCTCCGGACACGGATACTCTGTCGGTATTCTCATCACTGCGTCCTGACCGTAGGCCCTCTTTGATTGTATGAAACTGGGAGGATATCTGATCCTGTCCATACCGTATTTGATGTAAGCAGAAGTGCTCTCTTCCGCTGTGGGTGGGATTATCTCCTGACCGATTACCTCACGTGTTGTTTCTAATGGGGTTAGTGTGTACATCGGGAGCCAGAACTCAACTCCGACAAGTACACCGACAAATCTTGGTATGATCATCTCCACAGGCATCTGGAAAAGCATCTTTATCAGGCCCGGTCGTGGAAACCAGCCTGTATAACATTGAAATGGCCATCCTATCTCTTCACAACGAGTCAACCCCATCACATTACCAATTAAATCAAACATGGTTCTGATGGTGCTATTGGCATCGGGGATGACGATAGTTGAGTATGGGAAATTCCACAATGGACTATCCGAGTACTCTGATGTCCTCTCGTTTCTTATATCTTTTATTATATCTGATGACATAGCCGCACCTTCCGGACCCGGCCTCTGCACACATATATATCTGAACTTCTCTCCTGTCCTCAGGTGCCTGCGCTCAAGTATCTCGTCGATGTTCTCATACCTGTAAGTAATCTTTGCAGTCTGTACTCCATCCTCAAAGTGATAGTCTTCGACAAAGTTGAGATGCTCAAGGGTGAACATGTCTATGTTATCGTAATATATGTCTATTGATGTGCCGTACAACATAACATTCACAGCAGGCCCCAATCTGATTGGAAGTGGAACTACCGGTGGATGAAACCCATATGATGTGAACATATCCGCCGCAAGTATCCCATCCATAATCTCCAGCGTGCTTGCATCTGCTGCAAGTTCCATTGCCGATTCAACCCCATCCATTGCTTCATCTGCCACTTCTATCTCTTCAACCACCCTGCTCATACCAGAGGCATCCATCCACTCCTCCATCTTTGCAAGCGCCTGTATATCTTCGTCCAGTTCCCCTTCTATGAACTTTTGCGAGAGTATCATATTCTCGTGGAACCGCACCGACCACTCCTGATATGCCTCATAGTTTATCGTTTCATGCATTGTCTGTGTAAATTTGATAGGCTCTTCCCTAGAATCACCCGGTCTGCCAAGAGAAGTCCTGCTATACAGATGTCTGCAGATGGGGAAGAGCAGAGTTTCATCCTGATACGGTCTTTTTTGTTGTGCCATTTTTTCACCGGATCTTGTTCATCTCCTCCGTGAGTTCTGGATTGAAGCCAGATAACATCCTGTTTCTATTGTATCTCCCGAGAATGGTATGTACCTCTGTCCTGGCACCAAATGGGGCCGCATCCCATCTGTAGGTCACATCATCTCTTCTCGATTCCCTCTCCGTTAGGGGCCTTCCCACCGAGATCGGTAAGTCTAAAACAACTGCGTGTTGATCTTTGGTATAAGCGACCTCTCCTGTCTCCTTATCCAGTGTATATCTCCTTCTTGCATCGAACATCAGACCATCTTCACTCAACCTGAGAGAGGATCCGTGAACCGTTATGCCACGAAGAGCCGTTCTTGCCGGGTTAAAGACCTCTGTTTCGATCAGTTGCTTGGAATATGCCTCTAGGTCACGCTCCCTCGTTTCCATCAATTCCCTCGCAGAATAAACAACAGTATCCACACCCCTGAATCTGCTCATATACATCCTGGAACGGAGCCATGGTGCTATAGGGGGGTAATAAACAGAGTCTGCAAACTGGATGAAACGAATACGATCTCCGGCTCTTGCTCCAGGAGTTGGCTCGATGATCTCCTTAACGGGATCAAACCTCTCCACAAGCTCATCCAATGGAGGATGCACACTCACGTACGACTCTCCAGTGAGCCTGTGTCCGAGAAGAAGCACAAGATTATCATCCGGAATCGCTCTGAACTTTATAAGCCTCTTTGATTTGTCACACAACTTCTTCCTTCTGTCCGAAACTCTATCGCTTCCAGGGTAAACCTGATGTTGATATTCTTCTACCATTTAAGCACCTCATATCTCATTTTTTATACTCTCCGCTGATTCTGCTATCTTCTCCATTGGATTTTTGAAGATGGGCAGATGATCTGCAAGTGTGTAGTATAGTCCAGACGTAGTTGTTGGTTTGAAGATCTGGGTTCCGGCGTCAAGACACATCCCTGCTGTTGCGCATGGCGTTAAAAATCCTGATGTTGACCTTGTGATCACATGCTCAAGGGTAAAGGCACCCGGTCCTGCACCACCATAGATCCCATGTGTGTAAAATTGAAATCCAACACCTGTTCCCATGACTCTACCGGAATCTGGGTCTGGAAGCCCTCCTGCAGCAAAGGCGAGCATGTCATTAAAGTAGGCAAAGACCGAACTTGCCGCTTGAGCAGACCTTGAGGCTCCAGCATTGACAATTGTAGCAGCAATCAAGGCTGCACATGCGTATGCATTCCATGTTGGAAAATCTCGCATTCCCCAGAGGATATAACCGGAAGGTTGCACGTATGGGTATGAATCTCCCATCTTATGGATTACACCATCCTCATATGCCCTTCTCATCAAACTCTCTATGACGTCAGCCACTGTTCCATTGCGGTTTTCCTTAATCAGATCCAATACGAGATTGTTTGCGTTGAAACCCTGATAAGCGGAAGCTAAAAGCTGATTTCGCTCATACCACCCAACACAATCTCCAATCTCAGTTTCTCCCCCTTGCTCCAGTATCGTTGTCAGTGCAACGCCCTGTAGCGTCCTGTTGTTTGCGAGGGCAACCAGATGATTAATCATGATCGACTTCATTCCGGTTCCAATACCCTCGATAGAACTTGGATATTTCAGAAGCGGTGATACCGGATTACCCGGTTGCGGTGAAGTTGTTTGTGGATACCTGCCCCATAAACAGTTTTTTAATATACCCAGCTTATGGGGATTTTCAAGAGGAGACAGGTTTGCCATCTTTGCAATGATCTGACCAAGTGCAACACACGTCATCGCAAAGGCCGGTGACCAGTCGGCTGATCTCCTCAGCACCTCCTCGGAGAGTTGAACGATGAACGTATTCCCATCTTCCAGTAGCAGTACCTTGGTATCATCCCCTTCCTTTATCTGCAACATCTTCTTCAGCTCGGCTGCGATCTCTGATGAGTTCTCAACCAGGTTGATATCAAAGCCGTACCATGGCATTTTGACCTCATCCTGACCGACAAGCGTCCCCCACCCACATTCTCCTTCTTGAATCATACGCTCCAGTTTCTTCAAATCCACAACAACCGTCTTCTTCATAGTGACATAGATCTCACCCATGTATGGGTTACGCAGAGGGCTCAACGCCTCGACTGGTATGCCTTCTGCTAGCACCTTTCCCTCGTCACTATATAGATCAAGCTTATCTTTATATTTCATAATAAATCGTTTTTATCCTTTTTATTGATTAATATATAAACTTATCGTAATATCGCAATCAATTACACTATTAAACATCACAAATACCACCCTGAAGGAGGTTCAGGGATTGTAAGAGATCCGATAGAAGAGACATTGAGACATCCACAAAGGATTTAACCACGTACACAAAAACTAATGTAATGAAAGAAAAATACGAGAAAGAGTATGAAAAAGCCGAAGGTTTCGCAGATCTCTTTGAGATAGTAAAGAAGGTAGTTAACGATTTTTTGGGATTGCATAGAGCCGGATTAATGCTGGGGCTTGTTGACCTGGGTTATTCTTCTGCTGGATTCGTGGGCGGTTATTTTGCAATCGGCTCAAACGTAATTGTGATGAATAAGGTACCAATTGAACTTATAAAAGGAGACAGGGAGGAGCTCTTTAAACCGTATGTCTTCTATATCCTGCTTCACGAATATCTGCACACTCTTGGGATACTCAGCGAGTCCAAGACAAGGGAGATAGCATTTAACATCTGTGAAGATGTATTTGGCGAAGATATGATAATAACCAAAATATCAAAGAACTTTTCAAAGTACTTCGGAAATCTTATCAAACCGGGCGACGGGTGGATTCCGCCAAAAAATTCCTCAATAGAGCTGATAAGCGATTTTGACAGATCAAGTGTGACTTACATAGTCTGACCCAAAATGCATAAATAAGAAGAGGTCCCAACTATAAACCGATCTATTTTGAGGGCTAAAATGGATAAAGAACCGGTTGTTACCAAAATAGAAGACCAGATAATGACTATATCTCTGAACAGGCCTGAGAAGAGAAATGCCATAAATGCAGATATAATGGATGCACTTCCAGCTGCCTTTTCAATTGCCGCCTTTGATCAGAAAGTTAAGGCCGTCGTCCTGCGAGGTGAAGGCCCGGTCTTTTCAGCCGGAATCGATCTTATGGGTATGGGGATCTTCTCCAAATCTTCATCAGGTGAAACAAAAAATTTTGTTAAGGCGATGAGTAGCGGCGATCTTGGAGCATTCAGAAGTTATCTTGACGATATGCATTACACACTGAATAAGATTGAATCTCTGGAAAAACCCGTAATATGCGCAATAAACAAGTATGCTGCAGGAATGGGACTCGAGGTTGCCCTGGCAGCCGATTTTAGAATTGCAACTGAAGATGCATTACTAGGGATGCCTGAGGTTCAATTAGGTCTAATACCCGATGTAGGGGGGACAACAAGACTCACAAGAATGCTCGGCATCGTAAAGGCCAAAGAGTTGATTCTTACAGGAAAGATGATAACGGCCGAAGAGGCTTACAGATTAAACCTGATTAACGAAGTGGTACCGCCTGAAAAACTTATGGAATCGGCTGAGAACCTTGCAAGATATATAGTGGATAACTGCTCACCCCTGGCAGTAGGCATGGCAAAGAAGTTGATCGATCTGGGAACAGATATGGATAAAAATACTCTTTTAGGGGCAGAAGGAGTCTTTAACAGCATCTTGATAAGCAGAACCGAAGATGTGATGGAAGGATTTATGGCAAGGGTACAGAAGAGAAGACCGAACTTTAAGGGGCGATAGAAGGTAAAGAGATCAAAGTTCGAATAATTTGATAAAATCGAAAAATTGTATAAATAATAAACGAGATGAATTAAATGGGCGATGGGGAGATCACACTAAGAGTGGCAGAAGCATACCACAGAGACGCTGGTAGAGGGATAGCAAGGATAGATATGAACTCTATGGAGAAACTTGGACTGGTGAGCGGCGATATAATTGAGATCGAGGGGAAGAGCACGGCAAGTGCTATAGTCTGGCCCGGGTATGCGGACGATAATGGTAAATCGATCATCAGAATAGATGGGAACATCAGAAGCAATGCCAACATTGCTATCGATGACAAGGTGAAGGTGCGTAAAGTAGATGCAAAAGAGGCCAAGAAGATTACAATAGCACCAACACAGCCGGTGAGAGTTGTTGGTGGAGAGCGTTATTTACTCAAGATACTGGAGGGTAGACCGGTGATTAACGGGCAGAAGATTAGAGTTGAGATGCTTGGTAATCCCCTCACATTTGTTATCACCTCCACACAACCGGGGGGAACTGTCATCGTTTCAAAGACCACCCAGATCCTACTGAAAGAGAAGGTTCTGGAGGAGGAGAAGAGAGCAGGTCCTCAGGTGACATATGAGGATATTGGTGGGCTTAAACGAGAGATTGCACTGGTTAGAGAGATGATAGAGCTTCCTTTAAGACATCCTGAGATATTCCAGAAGCTGGGTATTGACCCTCCAAAAGGCGTTCTGCTTCATGGCCCGCCCGGTACAGGTAAAACGATGATTGCAAAAGCTGTGGCAAATGAAACTGATGCTTATTTTATCAGCATAAGTGGCCCTGAAATCATGAGCAAGTACTATGGCGAGAGTGAGAAACAACTGAGAGGGTTATTTGATGAAGCCGAGGAGAACGCTCCGTCTATAATATTCATGGATGAGATCGATTCCATCGCTCCAAAACGTAGTGAAGTGACAGGAGAGGTAGAGCGAAGAGTCGTTGCTCAGCTCTTATCTCTGATGGATGGTCTGCAGGTCAGAGGACAGGTGGTTGTAATTGCCGCAACAAATAGGGCGAATGCTCTTGATGAAGCCCTGAGGAGAGGTGGGAGGTTCGATCGGGAGATCGAGATAGGCATTCCGGATAGAAATGGAAGGTGTCAGATTTTACAGGTTCACACGAGAGGGATGCCGCTATCAGAAGATGTTGACTTAAATGAGTTTGGAGATATAACACACGGCTTTGTTGGTGCGGATATTGCGTCACTTTGTAAGGAATCGGCTATGCACGCACTCAGAAGAATATTGCCGGAGATTGACATAGAGAAGGAGATCCCACCAGAGGTGATTGAAAGACTTATGGTCACAAAAGAAGACTTCTATGAAGCATTGAGGAATATCGAGCCTTCGGCTATGAGGGAGGTCTTCATCGAGGTGCCCAAAGTTAACTGGGATGATGTAGGGGGGCTTAAAAAGGCAAAAGAAGACCTGATAGAGGCTGTTGAGTGGCCACTTAAATATCCTGAGCCATTTGAGACACTCAACACGAAACCTCCGAAAGGCGTTCTTCTATTTGGACCTCCCGGCAGCGGGAAAACACTGCTTGTTAAAGCTGTTGCGAATGAGTCAGACGCGAACTTCATAAGTATCAAGGGGCCAGAACTTCTCTCAAAGTGGGTCGGGGAGTCCGAGAAGGCTGTGCGTGAGATATTCAGAAAGGCAAAGATGGCAGCTCCGTGTATAATATTCTTCGATGAGATAGACTCGATTGCCCCAACAAGAGGGCTCAGCTCGTATTCGAATGTATCGGAGAGAGTTGTATCTCAGATCTTGACAGAGCTGGACGGTATAGAAGAGCTCAAAAATGTCGTAGTGATAGCCGCTACAAACAGGCCGGATATGGTTGACAATGCGCTTTTGCGGCCTGGAAGGTTGGACAGGTTGATCTATATACAGCCACCAGATGAAGACGAGAGAGAGAAGATCTTTCAGATTCATACCAGAGGTAAGCCAATAGGCGAGGATATTGACTTTAGGGAATTGAAAAAATCCACAAAGGGATATGTTGGTGCGGATATTGAGGCGGTATGCAGGGAAGCTGCAATGGTTGCCCTGAGGGAGTTCATCGAATCGGGAGTGAATATTGAAGACTTAAAAACAGCTTCCAAGAATATTGTACTGAATAAAGAGCATTTCAATAAGGCAATGCTGCGTGTTAAACCAACATCATCAAGAGATAAGCTCAAAGAGTTTGAAGAGATATCAGAGGACTTTGCGAGATATGCGTACACATGAGGTGTGTATAATAATATCAATAGCTTACAAATCAGCCTATTTTGGATATTAGGGTAAGAGGACGGTAAATTGGAAGGAATGTTCATCCCAAAGAGGTTTTTTGTGACCTCTGGTATTGGTAAGGGTAAATATGAGCTCAACGCATTCGATCTGGCATTAGAAAATGCTGGTGTTTCAAAGTGCAATCTGGTTCCTGTATCATCAATACTCCCTCAGAATTGTAGGGAAGTAGAACCCATTGAGATACCTCCTGGCTCCATCACATTCTGCGTTATAGCGAGGATGGATGGTGAGGCTGGGGAGACCATCGGAGCGGGTCTTGGTTATGGCTGGCTGAAAGGAAAAGACAGCGGTTTCGGAATTGTCTGTGAGCACCATGGCTACTATTCAAAAAGCCACATAAACGAGATACTTGAAGATAAACTCATGAGGATGGCAGATATGCGAAGTCTCGAGCTTTACGAAGCAAAGTTTAAGGTAGAATCGACGAGGGTTGAGAGGGGCAATTTTGGATCTGTTGCCGTAGTTCTGATATACCTGCCATGATACCAATAGAAGGAGAGTAGCGTCTCATGCCTTCTATTTTATCTTACTTAAAGAATGAAAATTTATAAGTTGTCCCATGCCATTATAAATGTTAAATGATTGATACTGAAAATTTCGATCTAAAAACTTATCAACCTGTACCTGTTATATACGAGTTAAGGCAGTCGATCCTCCAGAAGATTGAGAATAGAGAAGAGATCCTACCGGAGATCGATGGGAGGGAGGAGACGAGGAGAAGCGTCATTCAGGCGATCTTATCAGGAGCTAATCCGTACCTGGTATCAGAAGAAGGCACCGGAAAGACGAGACTTGCTAAGTCTCTTACAAACCTTCTATCACCCATACCTGTTATCAAGGGCTGCCCGTACCATGACGATCCCAAATGGGGAAAAGATCTCTTGTGCCCCAGATGTGCAGAGTCTGAGGATCCGGTGGGAGAATATGGCATCGATTTTATATCTGAAGAAGAACGCTTCTCACGTATCCAGGGCAACGAATATACAAATTATGCAAAGATCCTTGGAATAAAAGACATACAGGTGATCAGAGAGGGTGTAAGCCCGACCGATCCCAGAGCATTCACAGGAACCGGCGTCTTCCACGCAAACCGGGGGATTCTTTTTGTTGCCGAGTTACCCTCCATTCCCACAAATGTTCAGGTGTTATTCCATCCGATTCTGGAAGAGGGGAAGGTAATTCTGGAAGAGTATAATATAGAGAGGCCAATCGATTTTCTCTTGGTCGCCACAGGCAATCCAGAGGGTTTTGCACACGTTAATAAAATTCCAAGGCCGCTTCTTGATAGGCTGGAGCTAATTCCAATGGATTTTCCTGAGAGAGATGTGGGTCTCAAAGTGATGCTTAAAGAGAAGTTCAAGATCGAGCTGCAGGAACAATATGAAGATCAAAAAAGAAGTAAGGAGTTCTTTAAGCCTGATCTGGCAATTTCAGAGCGAAATGTGGCAGTCCCATGGTGGATTGGCGATATTGTATCAAAAACAGTACGAGAAACGAGACGCAGTATAAATTTAGACAAGGGTGCGAGCATACGGGGAATTTACAAGGCCATTGATCATACATATGCGGCTGTAGAGCTTGGTGGTAGGAACGTTGCCAGTCTGAGGGATGCACGAGATGGATTAAAACTTGCCCTTAGAGGTAGAATCAAGATTAGAGCAGACCTCATAGAGTTTGGAGAAGATCCCAAGACCTCGTTTGAAAGAGCGGACAAGATCATTGAGGACATTATGAGACAGGCTACAATGAAGATCGGGGACGGTATAACGATACGTGAAGAAGTTGCCTCTGAAATAAATTCATTGCTTTCAAATGGGGGTACAAAAAATTTCCTCGAATATCAGGAGCTTAAGAAGGTAGTTGATTGGATGTGCAAAGTTGCCATAGAGAAGGTGGAAAAGAGCCTGTTAAACAAGACGGAAGAGATTCTGTTTTATCAACCGGATGAACTCGATGAATCTTTTTTGAGGGAGTACTACTACTCTGCTGTGGAGATGATCATCAACATCGGTATTCATAAAGGCATCATTGGAGAATCTGTAGCAAGAGAGCAGAACATCTTCGTTCCTGAGTTGTTCAGAAGATAGGACTATCTGTGCTGATAGTGTAATATCTTCAGATTAGTCATCTTTTTACCCATAATCTTCTCTATCTCTTCTTCTAAAAGCTCTTCAATCTCTTCAGGGTCAAATCCTTCCTCTTCTAATCTCTTTTCCAGAATATCGGGACGCAGAAACATTTCCGAGACCAACTCTTTGAAGATCTCTTCTTTGGGTGGTTTCTTCACCTTCTCGTAAAGCGTTACCATTTTAGTAACCAGATCCTTAGAGCGACTGGTCTGAACATAATAATAGACTTCACTCTCCTTAATTACCAACTCTTTCTCTACCAGTTTATCAAGTGCCCTGCAAACACCATCTACGGGTTCACAAACGCCGGAAGCTACCTCTTCTATGGTCAGCTTCTTTCTCTCCCTCTCCGAAAAAAACTTCAGGATTTTAACAGGAGCTGGTAACTCGATGGTCGAAACCATAATAAATAGTTATGCAAAGCAGAACATATAAATTTTTACTTTGCGGATGAAATAACAGCATTACATAAGTATAACGCGGTTGAATTCTGCATTCAATGAGCCAACATCCGGTTGAAAACTCTGCTACCTACGATCTTTACGGATATCTCCGGTGCCATGTTTATGAAATTACGTACTCGAAGGTTTGCTTTAAATAGGTTTCCGAAGGTTCTCCTACATTCCACCTGATACTTTGATAGATATGCTTCGCTGGTGCCTCTTCCTTTAAATGCCCAGGAGCAAACATCTGCCGCAATCTTCCCTGTCTGCATACCATAAAATATACCGCCGCCATCTATAGGATTCACAAATCCCCCTGCGTCCCCGCAGAGGAGGATTCTGTCGCAATAAGCCTTTTTAAGTGGGAGTTTTAAAGGTAGGGGCCAGCCTCTACATTTACCAATTTCGAGATCTTCAGGTATCATCTTATCCTTTTTTAGCATTTTGATATAATCTCTGAATAGAACACTAAGATTTGGTTTTGGTCTTGTCTTTGATCGGATTGCCCCTATGCCGATGTTGAGGTGTTCTTTCTTTGGAAATACCCACCCGTAACCGAATATTCCATTGAATTTCAGATGAGTGTACTTAAACCTTTTCTCAGTAAAAAACTCCTCTATCGTCTCTTCACCGACGTTGGTCTCCAGAATAATGCACGATGCTATCTCATCGGGAGCCCATTTCTGATGCAATCCAGATCTCTTTGCTACCGTGCTCCAGACACCATCTGCACCGATTACAATCTCTGTTTCCACTTTCGTACCATCTTCCAGGGTGACTTCTGCCTTATTGGTTGAGACTTTTATATCTTTGACACCATTTCCATCTATAAACTCTGCCCCGGCATCAACCGCGATATTTGCCAGCCCCGTATCAAATTTATCTCTAAGAACCATTATACTGTAAGCACTATCATCCAGCTTTATCACATTCTTCAGAGAGGGTGAGTATACGTAGCCTCCTGAAGAAAGGCATTCGAATAGATCATTTCTATTTTTCAGATAGTCAAAATCCTTAATAACATTATCAGGTATCGAACCCCCGCATATTTTATCCCTTGGAAACTTGCTCTTATCGACCATGAGCACATTAAGGCCCATATCTGCAAGGAACTTCGCAGCAGTACTCCCTGATGGTCCAGCACCAGCGACGACGACTTCATATTTCATGGTATTATATATAATACGTCATCAACTATAATAATATCACCGAATGGATGTTAATTGTCAAAATGTCAAATAGAAGAAGATCTTTCAAAGAGTTGCTCGATGGATCGCTATCAGAAGATGAAATTGAGACAATCCACTCCTCTTTTGATGTAATAGGTGACATTGCAATAATAAAGATTCCAAAAGATCTTCTTAACAGAAAAGAGGAGATTTCAAAAGCTCTTCACCTTTTTTTGCCCAAAATCAGAGTGATTGCCATGGTTTCAGGAGAAACAGACGACCTATTTAGAGTCAGGGGGCTAGAGGTTTTATACGGGGACGGAGATACTGAAACGGTGCACAGAGAATGGGGGTGCTCATTCAAATTAGATGTTAAAAATGTATTCTTTTCACCCAGATTGTCATATGAGCGGCATAGAATAGCCGAGATGGTGCAACCGGAGGAAACGATCATCAACATGTTTTCTGGTGTTGGAACCTACTCGATTATTATTGCAAAGAGATGCCCCGGTGTGAAGATCTACTCAATTGAGATAAATCCGCATGCATATAGCTATATGGCCGAGAATATTAAGCTGAACAATCTGGAAGGTAGTGTGATACCGATATTCGGTAATGCAAAAGAGAAGATCCTGAGGGATAATGCGATAGATTCTGCAGACCGAGTGATTATGCCGCTTCCAGATTATGCCTACAAATTTCTTGATGTCGCCATTTCATCGCTAAAGAGCGGTGGGGCGCTCCATTATTACGATGTCGCTTATGAATTGCCCGATGATGAGAGTCTGTCGAGATTATACTCTGAAGCCGATCGACAGGGCAGAAGGGCAGAGATCAAGAGCCAGCGCATCCTGAGAAGCGTCGGACCAAGGAAGTACCATATCGTGATTGACGCCGAGGTTTTTTGAATATCCATGGTATCTTTGCCCGATGGAAATACTCTGAACCTGGATTCGAAATCTTCATGGCGGTGATCTCGGTGGCAATAATACTAATTTTAAGGCAGAAAAGGGTGTGAATGGGCGGTTTTCCAATAAGTCAAGATAGGTGCATTTATCAATCATTAAATCGTTATAATACAAAATCAGGTGATTTTATGGTTAACAGAAGATTATCATTTTCATCATATGTCCTTGCCCTTGGTTCATTTATACTACTGACGCTTTTACTTCTTGCAGGTTTTTCGGCCGCAGAAGCTCCTTTAGAAGAGTGGAACAGGACATTTGGGGGTGAGGAAGATGACGCAGCTTACTCTATTCAGCAGACCACAGACGGTGGATATATTCTTGCCGGAGAAACAGGTTCTTATGATGCTGAATGGTATGATGCATGGCTAATAAAGATAGACTCAAAAGGAGTTGAAGAGTGGAACAGGGCTTTTGGGGACCAAGATGTTACAGAAGTTGCATATTCCGTTCAGCAGACTAAAGATGGTGGATATATCGTAGTATCATCTTCAATAACCTCAGAGTCGCTTGAAGATGATATGTTTCCACAATATGATGCATGGCTAATAAAGACAGACTCAAAAGGAGTTGAAGAGTGGAACAGGACATATGGGGATCAGGATGTTGAGGAGACTGTAAGGTCCGTTCAGCAGACTACAGACGGAGGATATATACTTGCTGGATATACAGATGATGATTATGGACCTTTTATATTTGACGCATGGCTAATAAAGACAGACTCAAAAGGAGTTGAAGAGTGGAACAAGGCATTTGATGGAGAGGACTTTGACATAGTTTACTCTATTCAGCAGACTTCTGACGGTGGATATGTCTTTACGGCCTCAAAGCCAATAGGCGAGTATTGTGATGGACACAGAGACGCTCTTCTTGTAAAAATTGAAGGTGAAGAGGGAGCCTCAGAAACCTCTACCCCAGGATTCGAAGTCTTCACCGCGATAAGCTCAGCCACGATAATTACCGTAATACTAATTTTGAGGAGGAGAAGGGTGTGAATGGGCGGTTTTCATTAAACTATTATGATGCAATTTATCAACCAACGAAGAATTGTCATTTGTGTCATTCGCTTTTGTTTTTGTGACCCACTGAAATCGGTCATGCCGATAAACAAGTTTTTATAATGTTATTACATTGATGGGAAGTAGGGGCTATAAGATGCGAAAGTCCAGGGACAAGAAGATCTCAAAGCTTGTTCCGGATCTATTGAGTAGGTT
>JAXHTJ010000036.1:0-19044 GCA_034190245.1 Halobacteriota archaeon
GTTGAGATCATGTGAGAAGCTCCAGCAATGGCCACCCATAAGATGAAAACATACACGATTGATGTGATCGTTTCATTGACTGTAATTGTAGCTCCAGATAAAACGCCCCCAGTTGCTACTAATATGGAGCAGATACCAACAATCAAAACAGCTTCTTCGATGAATGGATTATCGGTAACGTATCTAATATCTTTATGTGGTGAAAATGATGCAGCAATAATCTTTTTTGCAAGACCGACATCTGTGATTGGTGGCTCTCTTTTCATAGGTGCAGGTATGATCTCAGGTTTTTCCAACTCCTCTTTAATCTTTGGTGGGTACTCTATCTTTATACTTTCAGATGCTACACTCGGCGAAGGGCGCCTTTTCATCCTGTCAGTGAGCTTAGCGGCCAATTCTATTCTTTTAATAGCTTCTTCAGTACTCCCGCCTTTAACAAGTGATTTAACTTCACCTAGGACCTCTTTACGCTCAGATTCTAAATTTGCCCTAGTATTACGCTCCTTCATCTCATCAGTGAGCTTAGCGGCCAATTCTATTCTTTTAATAGCTTCTTCAGTACTCCCGCCTTTAACAAGTGATTTAACTTCACTTAGAGCCCCTTTTCGCTCTGATAATATCTCAGAGTCCTTTAGATCTCCAAACTCGCCAGCTCCTACCTGGATCACTTCTTCTGTCTCCTCTCTCTTCAACTCCTTCGAGATCATGGAAGCCTTTTTTGAGAGCGCAATGGCCTCTTCTGTAGCTCCCTCTTCCACCAGCTTCTCTATCTTTTCAAAAAGTGCATCTAATTCTTCTATCTTCTCATCTAACTTGCTATCTTTTGGCCCTGACACAGAACCCTATATAAACCTCATCATAGATAGCCTTTACCACATGTAATGATCTCTTAGAATAGACCATAAAAGAAATTTGTGAGCACATCCCACATCACTATGTATATGGAGAGAGAGTATATCAAAACGGTAGATGTAACAAGTAAAGCCATGCTTCCGTATATCGTATAAGCTGTCTTTTGCTTCTTGGTATACTCGCCCAAATCTGATTCTTTACCTGCCAGAGCTTTGAATGGCCTCGAAATCTTCTTCCCAATATAGTCGAAAGAGTCTGTTCTCAAGTTAGGGACATCGAGCACATCCATAAGCATATAGTAGCCGTCAAGTAAGATCAGCGGGTTAAAACCGAGTAAAACACCCAAAAAACCGAAGTAGACGACCCTTTGGATCAAGAGTTCACTAAATGTTGAAAGAGTTGCAAAGTTCCAGACCAATGTCAGTATACACGCCATTATAAGAGAGACGAGTGGGCCTGCAAATGAGACAAAGATTCTCTCACTCTTCTTCTCGCAAAACCATGCATCGCTTGTATCACAATAGAGGTAAGGCTGAACCAGGTACAACATAATTCCAATCTCCCATACATGCCTTCCAAATTTTTTACATGCCAATGCATGGCTGAACTCATGCACTATACCCATCGGTGTGACGATAAAAAACAACAATACAACTCCCCAGAATCCGGAATCCCAGACCCGTATAGTCTCAGTACCGGCAAAAGTAGAATAATTTAGCATGAATATTGCGAGGCCTGAGACTATCAGTACAATGTAAATCGGAGCCATCCAAATCGAGAAAAGCCACCATGTTCTCTTGTAGATCGAATCGCATAGCTTATCCGGATGTAGTATTGGAAATTTTATCGAAAGTAGCTCAGAAAGCTTGCCACTGACTTTCTTTACTCCATCCTCTTTATCAGGATGTCTTCTTGTATAGAAGTCTCCTTTCATGAGCCCATTCTCCTCAAGCCCCTTCAAGAAAACTTCCAACACTTCTCTACTTACGTTTCCAAAACGCTCGCCGACTTCACGAATGATTGTTTCCAAGCTGTGCTCTCCATCCAGGAGGTTCCATATAAAAGCTTCTGGTTCACTGAACCGGAAATATTCGCCTGAGTTTTGATCTCTTAAGATGTAATAGACCTCTGCGTTGGTCTCAAGCCTTTTAAGCTCAACGTCTTGAATGTGTTTCGGATTCATTTAGCGATTCCCCGTCCTATCCAATATAATATGTATCTCTTTCATTATATAATATCCATAATTATCCATACGAAAATTTATATAGCATTGGTAACATATATAGTGTAATAAAAATTCGGGAGGAAACTAACATGAAAAAACTGGAACTTGAAGTTAAGAAACTTGAGAGCAGAGATTCGAAGCAGGATGTCTGTCAAGTAACAACCACGTGTCTTAACACACCAGAACCATGCGTACCTTTGTTGGATATGTTATCAATCTGTTGTCCGTAAGACTAAAACCTTAATTTTTCTTTATTTTTCTTTTTTTCATTTTTTTTACGTAGAGGCCAGCATTTCTTCCACTGGAACCAGGCTTATACAACCTTCAGGACATACATCTCTGCACGTTCCACATCCTACACATCTATCCGTTGGTCTTGCTATCATGCTCCCATTATTTTTAACCAGTTCTCTCGTATTGAAGCGTTCCTTGCAATGCGTAACACAGATTCCGCATCCGGTGCACTCCTCTCCACTTACCGCAATCTTTCCAGAAGACTCACATGCCTCATCCACGCCATGCCTGTAAGGTACAATCGCTATGCAACAGCAACCACAGCAACTGCAGACACTGAACATCTCGTGATGATTGTACGTTGTTACAGTGTGAGTCAAAGATTTCTCTCTTGCTTCTTTCACAATTTCAAGCACTTCATCCTGATGTAGCAGGCGGATAGTACCACTCTTAATCAGCGGCACGATCTCAACTATATGTCCGTAATCCATGCATGGGTGGTTCGTCTCTTTTTTTCTATGGAAGCGAGCTCTTCTGCACCTACAATATTTTGGATGTACCGATTTGAAGAATACATATCCTCTTTCAGCATTTTTAATAAAATCCACCATATCCTCATAGGGCATTGCCTTGATTACACCGGACACACTTTTAGCTCTTTTTGCGGTTCTATCAGGAATCTGTTTCAACAAGGGAACGTTTCCAAAGTACCCTACAAAGAGCATAAATCTAATCAAATTTGTGGATAGAGATGCCTTTGTAAATGATGTACAATCTTGCGGGTTACAGTATTGACACATATTTTATCACCAGCTTATTATCTCTTCATCAACGAGTGATTTAATGAAGATCCTGACCTTTTCCTCCACATCTTCGTCTGGGTAGTCCTTTTTTAGTATGTCTACTATGTCATCAAAGCTCCTTGATCCATCGCATAGCTGATATACCCTAAGACTCTCATCTTCAAGAACCGTCGGGGTCCCTTCAGGAGGTATTATCGTTAGCATACCTTCAGTGAGATCAGGCGTCACTATGATGTATTCTCCTTTTTCTGTATCGACGCGCGTGAAATTAGTCTTTTCGTCAAATTTTGATGGGAATGCCACATCGATCTTCTTAAATATCCGTAATCCTAGTTCATTTGCCATTAGATAGCTATATATGTATTTAGTTCCTTATTAATATTGTGAAAAAAATCAGTATAATTGGTGGATCGATAGCAGGACTGACGACTGCATTACAGCTTATGCGTCTGGATGAAACTCTTGATGTTACTGTTTTTGAAGATCATCCGGAGGTAGGTGAGCCAGTTAGATCGGCCGAAGGATTTATAGATATTCATGACGTCGGAGAACCGCCAGATGAATGTATATGTATGAAGGTCGATGAGATAGTATATCGATTCAACTTCAAGGACAGTCCCAGTAAGATATTCAAAGTAGAACCAAGTGTAGGATTCTGGCTTATCGATAGGACTAAATATGAGAAGAT
Source organism: Halobacteriota archaeon (assembly GCA_034190245.1). Taxonomy (GTDB): domain Archaea; phylum Halobacteriota; class Syntropharchaeia; order DAOWMC01; family DAOWMC01; genus JAXHTJ01. Next base: position 3,803 of record JAXHTJ010000036.1, read on the forward strand.
GCTCGCAGATCAATGCACAAAGGTGGGTGTTGAGATAAAAACAGGTCATAGGGCTTCCTTGGATAAAATCCAGTCTCTTTCAGATATAATAGTGGATGCATCTGGAGCAGATTACGATTCCGGTTTTTTTTCAGTGCAGTACACTGTTAGGGATGATTTCACCTATCATATGAATAAAGCGCTGTTTGAATTTCGTCCTGATATGAGCGGATACTTCTGGATACTCCCGAAGGGACCAGATCTGGCGAATGTTGGTTTCTGTTCTACTAAAAAGGAAGACCAAAGCGAGGAAGAGATGGAACGGTTGTTAAAAGAATACATGTACGCCAAGATCATACACGGCGAGGTTATTTCAAAGATATCCGGCTATATTGGAGCGGTCATCAGGGATAGACTCTACAATGAAGGCAAAGATATAATCTATGTCGGTGATGCAGCCGGTCTTGCAAACCCTGTTAATGGAGAAAGGATATCTTCGGCAATCTTCAGTGGCAAGATGGCTGCTGAAGCCATTGTAAATGATACATTAAATTCTTACCAGAAGAATGTGCTGAGTGAATTGAAGCCAAATTATCAAAGGATGGTCCGCCGTATATGGGATAAATATGGATACATTACCTTTTCAAATATTATGATAATTTTAGCTGGCGCTATGACCGGTGAGACAGTCGACCGTAAGAATGTGAGAAAGATTATCTTCCGTAAACCATTGAGAAAGATGTTCATCGGTAAACCGGGAATATGGTTGAGATTTTTCTTTTAGGATCTTTGAGTTTTTTAAAACGATCAATACAAAAATTAATAATTAATAAGAGATATAAATAAATAAATTAAGGAGGTGAAGAATCATGGCCGAATTAAAATTAGAGGTAAAGAAGCTCGAGGATAGAGATACGAAGCAGTCATGCGAACAATGCCTTTCAGGTGTCGATTGTGAAGGCTTGATGGGATGGCTTCTTGAGTGTCCAATGTGCCAAGCACCACCAGCTTAATATTTATTTATTAGTTTGCTATCAAAATAACTTGATAGCATATCACTCTTTTTATATTGCATCCATTGAGAGTTAAGAACTTGTCAACCCAAAAGTTATTAATTGATTATGTGTAATTATGGATATATTCTCAAAGAGATGAAAAAATGAAAGAACTGAGATTAAAAATTAAGAAACTCGAAGATAGGAATACAAAAATGGTAAGTTGCTGTGGTGGCGGAAGTACCTAAAATATTCCTATCTTCTCAGAGATTACTTAACCCCTTCCACACCCTTTTCAAATGCTTTTAAGTTTAGCTCCTGCTTCTTTTCTGAGAACATCTCTTTTATCGTCTCCTCGTAACTCTTTACACTGATAGGTAAAAGACCGGAGCCTGCGAGGCATCCAACCATAGCCACATTCTGTACAACGGTATCTCCAGCCGCCTTTGCCAGCTCTGTGGCCTCGACGACTTTGAGTGAAGCAGATAGCTCTTTTATCGTGTCCAGGATCTCGCTTATCTCTGGATACTCCACCCTGCCAGAGAGAACGTCTATCGGGTAATATGGTCTTGGGTTGACGATAACATCGATATCTGGGTTCCCATAATCGGCAATAACACGCAGCGTTTCTGTGGGTTCAAACCCCAGTATTACATCGGCTTGTCCTACCGGAATCAATGGGCCATACTGCATCACCTCTGAAAACCTCACATGAGACATTACAGATCCGCCTCGTTGCGATGCCCCATAGGTTTCACCTATCGTCACAAATAGGCCTTCATTGATGCCTGCTGAGGCAATTATCTGGGAGGCCAAAACATTTCCTTGCCCTCCGACACCACATATTATCAGATTCAAAGGATCTTTCTCCATTATTACACCTCCTCCACAATAATAGCATCCTGTGGGCAGAGTTGTGCACAAACCCCACATCCTGTACAGACGGCTTCGTCAATTTTAGCTTTCTGTGCTTCAAAGTCCCATATCATTCCCGGACAGTTAAACACGCGGGAACAGAATCTTGCACATCCGCACTCATCACCAATACACTTGGACGGATCAACATAGACTCTCACTTTTCCTTTTCTCCGAGCTTCAATCAGTCCACAGGTTCTACGTAAAACAATGGCATTTGTACCACCTTTTTGTAACATTTCATAAATAAGCTCAGTGGTACCGCGTACATCAAAGGGATCGATAACTTCGGTATCGATGCCAATACCCTCACATATCTTCTCAGGTAAGATGGTTGGTGCTGGATTACCTCTTGCATCAACTCCAGTTCCTGGATGTGGCTGAAAACCGGTCATTGCTGTTGCACTGTTATCGAGAATGATGAATAGAACATCTGCACCATTGTACTTAGCATTGATCAAGGCGGGAATGCATGCATGATAAAATGTAGAATCACCTGCGACTGCAATGACTGGGCGATCAAAACCAAACTTTCTCAGATTTCCAAACCCAGTCGCAACACCAATTCCTGAACCCATGCAATGCAGAGTCTTCAGTTGCATGAATCCTGCTGGACCTACTCCAAGCGCATAACACCCAATGTCACCACAGACATATGCATCTCTATCATCCCATTTCCTAGCAACTTTTATCGCCCAGAAGGAGGGGCGATGGGGGCAACCGGCACAGAAGCCAAGCATCCTGAACGGCGCAGACCCTGACAACTTCTTCGCCTTTTCAGCGTAATCTTTGTCCCTTGGCATGTACTCGAGGTTCTTCAATTTTGAGATCGCTTTGATGACAGAACCGACATCAATTTCTCCAGTATCCTTTATGTGTTTCGAGTGCTTGCCATAGAAGTTGATCACACCTACTTCGGATGCCATCTCGGCTGTAAGAATCTTTACATTCTGCTCCAAAAATGGGTCTGTCTCTTCGATTACCAACACATCCTGTGCGTGCTTCAGGTGGTTTAAAACAAGATTTTCCGGAAGTGGCCAGGTCGTTCCAAGTTTCAAGGTGCCCACTTTATCTTTGATACCGAGAAGTGTCAATGCCTCCTGGGAGTACGCCCAGCCAGTTCCACTCGTAATAATCACAAATTCAGCATCTTCTGGACCACTATACCAATTGAACTCTGACTTCTCAAAGAGCTTTCTGGCCTTATCCAATTTTTTATGTAAGCTTGTGTGCCTGGGTGGGGGGGGAGCAGAGATGAAAAGACCCATCATCGGTAGACTGGCCTTCCTCTCCTCCTTAGAGATCTCACCGAGTTTTACATTACCTCTTGCGTGAGATATCCTTGTGACACTCCTCATCATACAGATCAACTTCAGATTTTCTGACAGTTCGAACGCCCACTTCACCATATCCTTTGCTTCCTGGATACTCGAAGGTTCCAGAAGAGGTATATCTACAAACCTTGCAAAGTTCCTAGTGTCTTCTTCCTGTGTAGAAGAATGAGCAGAGGGATCATCACATACAAGAAGTATAAAACCACCCTTTGTATCTGTCAGGTTTACGGTCGTAAGAAAATCGGCACAGACGTTCACACCCTGATGCTTCATTGCACAAAGAGACCTAAGACCTGTAAATGCAGCCGCTCCAGCCGCTTCTAAGGCGACCTTCTCATTTGTAGACCACTCCGCATAAAAACCGAATTTATCGGCAACCTTGGCAAGTGTTCCCATAATCTCTGAGGAAGGCGTTCCCGGATACGCTGTAGTGAAGTTGACACCTGCTTCAATTGCACCTCTTGCTATCGCTTCGTTCCCCATAAGAAGTACGTTTTTACCTGGTTTGTCAATCTCAACGTTCAACATCATGCCACCTCCATTATCTCTGATTTATCATCTTCGCTCAATTTGAGGTAACGCAATTTCTTATCCTCTATATTTCCAATTGACGACCTCTTCTTCTTAAGAACAATCTTTCTGAGCAACTCGATCTTCCCTTCAGCAAGTGGCTTTGTCTCGATCATACCTGCATCTTCTGCATTCTTGATAAGCTCTTCACCTATCTTATTTCTGATTATTATCGTATTCCATCCATCATCCGAGCCGATTGAGCCTACTGAGACGTCGGCAAACTCTGAGGTCACATCACAACAAACATCACAGGTAGGTCTTGCGAACTGCTTAACCTCACTCAATTTAATCTCCACCGGTGAGTTATCGGTCTGCACAATCAGCTTGCCTCCCTTTATATCCAATTTTTTAATCGTAGAAGGACCAGCTTTATCTCTGAGAAAATCATAGAAACCATCAGAGAAGAAACTCTCCATGCAGAAGAGGCCAATAACAAGTTTGACACTCTCTTCACCCATGCCCTGCATCTTTCTTGAAGCCGTTACCTGGCAGGGTGTAGCAACGATACCTATCTGCCCGATACCTTCTTCATCTATAGCGTCTTTAACTCCCATCAACGTTGGAGATACTGTATATTTGGAACCGGCAGACTGAAGCACTTCTCCTCTTGTCTTAGCGATTATCGGTATAGGGGTGAGATCAGATGATTTTGCAAGCACCACACCATCTACCCCTTCTGAGTCTAGCACATGAACACAGAGCGCGGATACAATCCCACCATCCTGGGCTGCGTTTTTTAGCTCGTCATCTTTTGCTCTGCCTGTTAAAACCGAAATATATGAACCGATTGCTGCATCTTTACGCTCGGAATCAAAGACCTTTTGGTCCAGTTCCGAAAGATCGATATATGTTCTCGGACAGTAATTGTAACACTTACCTTCATCTATGCCACATTGCTCTATTACTATGGCCCTCTCTCTTACAAGATTTATATAAGGGCATATACCTATACATGCACCACAACTTGTACAAAGACCTGATTTGATAACCTCTTTCTCAAGCTCTTTAGCCCCTTTTTTGACTGGCATTTGGCTTCCCCAAACCAAGTCTTTATACAAGATATCTTTAATCTTTTTATTCGGCCATCACCTGCTCTGCCAGCTCAATACCTCTATCGAAGGCTTTCATATTCTCATCAAGGGCTTTTGGTGGTACTGATTGTTTCACAATGTTTCTTGCAGCTTCAAGCGGAAGTAAATCCGTTATTTTAAGGAATGCCGAGAACATGATTACATTTGCAAATACCGATTTTCCAAATTCATCGAGTGCGATCTTTTGAACAGGTAGCTCATATTTTTTGGCTTTCCCTGGAACCTTTTTGACAGTTGTCGGATCCATGAAGATCATACCATCGGGTTTTACCATCCTCGCATAGGAGGCAACAGCATCCTGGGAAAACAGTATTAGATAATCCGGCTTAATGATCACGGGATAATCTATCTCTTCATCATCAATTACAACATCTGCAAAGCATGCACCACCTCTTGCAGTAGGGCCATAAGCGTCGGTTTGTACCGAGAATTTCCCTGCTTCAAGCGATGCGGCAGTCGTGATTAGCATACTCAGAGTAACAACTCCCTGCCCGCCGTATCCAGCTATCCTCATCTCCTTTCTCATCTCGATCACCCCTGCGCTCGTTCAATTATGTTCTTATATACTTCATTCAGATCTGGCCGCTGAGTCTCCAAAAATTCACCGATTACGAATTTACCCTCCAGCTCTTCTTCGCTCATATCCTCGGCCTTTTTTATGGTCACGGAGTTATCCCGTATCCATCTGAAGAGATCGATGGGTTCAGGCATCTTATTCTTCCGTCCGAAATAGGTTGGACATGTTGTTACAACCTCTATGAAGGAGAGCCCGCGATGATTTAAGGCCTTTTTAAATGTGTTCATGAACTGTTTGATGTGAACGGTTGTCCATCTTGCAACAAAGGTTGCACCACTGGCCTTTGCCAGTTCAACACCATCTATTGGAGTTTCGAGGAAACCATAAGGCGCTGTAGTTGCCTTATAATCAGTTGGCGTTGTCGGAGCACTCTGCCCACCGGTCATCCCGTATGCATTGTTATGTAGCAAGATCAAAACCATATCTACGTTCCTTCTGCATGCATGCACAAAGTGATTGGTTCCGATGGCAAGTAGATCACCATCACCACAGAAACAGATAGGTTTCAGCTCCGGCTTGGCCAGTTTTGCACCGGTTACTACGGCAGGTAACCTGCCATGAAGCGTCATAACAGTGTAACCGGGCAGTACAGTCGGAAGAGCGCTATGACATCCGATTCCTGTGAAGAATGGATACTCCTTCTTATCGAGCTTCTCCTCGACAAAGACACGGGTTACAGCCTGGGAAACGGCCCCATATCCACATCCTGAACAGAATATGTGCATCGTGGATGCATACTTGGATAGAGGATGTTCGGGTCTCTCTCCACCTGCTAACATTGAAACAGACATTTATATTACCTCCTTGATCTTGCTAAGTATCTCATGCGGTTCATGCAGCTTCGATATCTGCGTAATGAGATGGGCTGATATCCCATTTTTTGCTGCGACCCTATCGATCTCGATGAAGAGTTGCCCCATGTTTATCTCCGGAACAATGATAGACTTCACACTCTCTGCAGCTTTTTCAACAGCACTTGAAGCGAATGGCCATATTGTGAGCAATCTTAAGAGTCCTGCCTTGATACCCTGCTCTCTTGCCTCTCTAACAGCTCTAAGCCCCGTTCTTGCAGGCAGACCATATGCGATAACAGCTACATCAGCATCATCCATATAATACGACTGTGTCCTAGTGATTTTCTCTTCGTTCTTGGTTATCTTATCACATAACCTCTGCACCATTTTAAAGGAACCCTGTGGGACTGTATCCAGAATGGGTATCCCAAATTCGTTGTGCGATACGGTTGGCAACCAGAATGGAAAAGCGTGAGTTCCCAACTGCAGAGGGGGTGGTACTATCAACTCCCCCTTCTCTTCATATGTGAAAGGTTTGAATCGCTTTTCCGGTGCTATCTTTCTCTCAACAACACGCTCTTTGATCTCTTCTGCGGAAGGTATAACAACCTTCTCCCTGCAGTGACCGAGCATGGCATCACTTAAGATTATCGCAGGGGTTCTCCATGTCTCAGCAAGATTGAAAGCCTCGATCGTTAAGTCGAAAGACTCCTGAGCTGTTGCCGGTGCAAGCGCTATGATCTCATAGTCACCATTTCCACCATATCTTGCCTGCATAACATCCCCATGATGCGGTACACTTACAATACCAGAACCAGGCCCGGTTCTCTGGACATTTCCAACCACTATTGGAATCTCGCTCTGGGCCGCTTGACTTATGTACTCCTGCATAAGACTGAAACCCGGGCCGGAGGTAGATGTCATCGCTTTTGTACCTGCAAGTGAGGCACCCACCACTGCTGCTATAGATGCAATCTCATCCTCCATCTGAATAAAATTACCACCAACTTCCGGTAGACGAACGCTGAACATCTCTGGAACCTCGTTTTGTGGTGTTATGGGGTATCCGGCAAAGAATCTGCACCCTGCCACTATAGCACCTTCGATCATCGCATCGTTACCAGTTATAACGTGTGTCCCAGTTCTTATTGCTTTGTCTTCACTCATGCCTTCACATCCTCCAAAACATAGATCGAATAATTCGGACAAACGAATTCACAGAGTTGACAGAAAGTACAATCTGTATCTTCTTTTGCCAAGGGTGGATAAGTCAGTTTGTTGTTCAACTCATCCGAACGATATAATATGTCTCTTGGACAGATTTCGATACAATATTCACAGCCACTGCACCGATTTATCTGTAAGAAAAGCCTTTTTCCTTTTTCAACATTTACATACAATTCAGGAATATTTGTCACCTCTTTATCTATTATCTAAATTATTTTTAGTAATCATTCACCTCACAGTATATATATTTTTTTTATTTACGAATGCAATTTCGATAATTTTAAAACCGAGAACATTCAATAGATGACGTAAAGGTGCATCTTGGTATGGATGTGAACAAATTATCCAGAAAAGAGATGAGTGATCTACAGAGTAAGCGCCTAAGAGCGACAATCAAACATGCTTATGATAACTCCGCACTTTATAGGCGCAAATTCAAAAAAGCCGGGATCACTCCTTCAGACATCAAAGATTATGATGACCTTGTAAAGATCCCATTTTCGAGTAAAAAGGATATAGTAAACAACTTTAAAGGTGCAATAGCCGATAAAAAGGTCTCTGTATATCATACAACTTCGGGGACATCGGGGCTTCCAACGGTTGTAGGATTTACGAGAAACGATGTGGATGTGCAGGTCGCAATCGAAACGAGAAATCTTGAGACTGTAGGAGTTACAGAGGAGGATACAGTCCAGAATGCCACACCATATGGCATGTTCTTTGCAGGAATAGACCTTCATGAGGCGATCAGAAATATTGGTGCAACTGTTATACCGGCCGGAAAGCTTCCAACGGCAAAACAGCAGGTCGGCATGGTTGTTATGTTCAGCCCCACTGTGATAATTGGCATTCCCCAGTATATCCTGAAATTGAGCTACGCATATGAGGAGATATTCGGAAAAGATCCGAGAGAAACCCAACTGAAGAGGGCGTATGTGCTCGGTGAACCACTCACTGACTCTGTCCGAAAAAGACTTGAGGATAGATGGGATATGGAAGTGAGGCAGGGATACGGATTGAGCGAAGTTGGCAGTGGAGCAGAATGCGAAGAGAAGAACGGTTTTCACTGGTGCGAAGATCATGCGCTCGTTGAGGTGATCGATCCCGAGACCGGGGAGAGGGTTGCTGATGGCGAAGAAGGAGAACTTGTTTACACGACAATATCCAGGACAGGGACACTTGCAATTAGGTTCAGATCGAATGACAACTCCCGAATTATCGATGAGGAGTGCTCCTGTGGAAGAGGTACGATAAGGATCGCCACCGTAAAGCACAGGTTCGATGATCTTGTAAAGATTAGGGGGACTCTGACCAGCCCATACACGATTGATAACATGCTATTTAGCCACAAAAGCATACGCAATTACCTCTGCGTTGTTGATAAGGATGAATATGGAGTTACAGATCAATTGAAGGTTTACATCGAGAGTGAGAGTAAAGATATGCGCCTTTCATTTGATCTGATGGATAAACTTGGCGGTGGAGTTTGCTTTACACCCGATATAATCAAATATGTCCCTCTTGGAAGTATACCGATCATCGGCAGGAAAGAGAAGAGATTTGTCGACCTGAGAAAAGAAAATCCGGATAACGAGATTGTTAAGGAATTTATGTCAGAGATGAAGTGAGGTGAAGAGATGGTAAAGATATTGGGAATTAATGGCAGCGCCAGAAAAGGTAAAAACACCGCAAAGATGATTCAGGCAGCACTTACCGAGGCTGAAAAACTTGGTGCCGAAACAGAACTTGTGGAGCTTGCTGATTATAAAATACTTCCCTGTACGGGCTGTAATCACTGCCTAAGGGAGCACAGATGCTCTCAGCATGAAGCGGATGATATGCACAAATTGGGGGAGAAGCTTAAGATGGCGGATGGGATCTTACTTGGTTCCCCCGTTTATCTCCACAGCGTGAGTGGGCAGATGAAGGTATTTATGGACAGGTGCAGGTGGCTGAAGATGGTCAAACCGCTTTTGAGTGGTAAAGTCGGAGGTGGCCTTGCACATGCAGCTCTTCGAAGCGGGGGACAGGAACTCACCGATCTAACTATAGTCACGTTTCTTTTGTCTCATGGAATGGCGGTTGTTGGCCCCATAGATGAGGATGGTGCTATGTTCCCCCTCGGCGCAATTGGATCGATGTTTGAGAGTCAAGAGGATGGAAAAGTCACATGGAAACGTTCTGTAGAGGCGGATGAAGTTGGTATTGAGACATCCAAGGCCATTGGCAAGAATGTGGCGGCACTTGCAATGAAGCTGTCGGGTTGAAGTCACCTCTGCGGCTCAATAATCACTTTTATAGAATCTTTTGCATCGGCGACAAGTTGGAAGCCTATGCCAGCCTCTGAGAGGCCCAATCTATGAGTGATCATATCACTCACAACCACCCTTCCACTCCGGATCAACTCGATAGCTGTCATTATATCTCTAGGACTTGCAGCATATGATGTTGTTACCGTTATCTCGTTTCGCCAGAATTCATTGAGAGGAAATAAAACGCTGACGTCCGGTTTTGATGGTGCGAAGAAGAGGACAGTACCTCCACGATCTACCGATTCCGATGCCTGTTTTATTGTCGATGTGGCTCCTGTACAGACAATAACCAGATCGGCCAATCGATCATCATTGATCTGCTTAAGCTCTTCTGGGACATCTTCTCCTGCATGAATCGTGGCATCCGCTCCAAACCTCTCGGCCATCTTCAGACGGAAGTCATTAATATCCGTGGCCACCACAAGACCTGCTCCAAGAGCCCGAGCAAGCTTTATATGGAGAAGGCCTGAGATACCACTCCCTATAATAAGCACGCTCTGTCCCTCTCTTAAATTTACCAACTTCTGGCCGTGCAGGACGCAGGCCAGTGGCTCGATGAGGGTTCCTTCTTTATAAGAGAGCTCTTCAGGTAGGAGAAAGACTCCCCGATCCACATTGATCTCAGGAACACGTATAAATTCGGAGAAACCTCCGGGGTCATAGTTTGTCGTATGCAGGGTATCACAGACAGTGTATCTACCACTCAGGCAGTAGCGGCATTTGTTGCAAGGGACATGGTGTGAGACGAAGACCCGATCACCTTTTTTATAAGATTTAACGCCCTTTCCAATATCAGCGATCTCCCCTGTGATCTCATGACCAAGGACAAGGGGTGCCCTCTTGATGCGATACCATTCCATAACATCACTGCCACATATACCGCTTGCCATAACCTTGACAAGAATTTCACAGGATCCAATATCCGGAACCGCCATCTCCTCCAACCGAACATCCCTGTTATTGTAGTACATCGCAACTCTCATAGGAAAAATTTAAATGACCAAATACCCTTAATACTTGGTATCCATGAAGGAAGATTCTGGCCCAAAGAAAGAGGCTATCTCAATAAATTTTGATACACTTGTCATGGTTTTAGCCGTCTTCCTCGTATTCTTATCATTGTTTGCATTTATATCCCTGTCTTATTATGCAATTCCCTACATAGGGGCTTATACAAACTCATTTTTAGGACTCTTTTTGATCGCACTCTTAGCTCAAGAACTCTTCTTGTTTCGGTACACCCTCATCACTTATATCTTCGGTCCGTATAAAAGAGATGATGACAAGTAGAAGATCCACATCATCTACCATGCGAGTTATGAAGTGATTTATGTGGAAAAAGACCAAAAAGAAGCAAAGAAGACGGTTAGGACATTTGCTTTTGTCTCTTTTTTAAATGATTTCGGATCGGATATGATCTACCCCATCTGGCCATTGTTTGTAACGACAGTACTCGGCGCGAATATGGCTGCTCTTGGCTTGATAGACGGCCTCGGTGAGGCGATCGTTTCGATCTCACAAGCATTATCCGGTTATACATCTGACAGAATAAGGAGAAGAAAGGTCTTCATCTGGACAGGTTATCTATTCGGATCGTTATCAAGGGTTGGATACGGCCTATCAGTGGTATGGCAGCATTTCTTGCTATTTAAGATCTTGGATAGAGCGGGAAAGATAAGAGGGGCCCCAAGAGATGCCATAATCGCCGATGTTTCAACAAAAGAGAATCGATGTGAGAATTTCGGAATTATGAGGATGATGGATCACCTCGGTGCAACGTGTGGAGTTATAATCTGTATCATCATCTTATTTTTATTTGTGGGGATGCCCGATATTTCACAGATGGTGACACTTTCCGAAGATCATATCCCTTCGATTCCTGACTATTTATATCGGAATATATTCTTCCTGGCTGCAATTCCATCGTTGATTGGTGTCTTTCTGATCCTCGTTCTGGTAAAAGAGAGTAAAACTGAAGGTATCAAGATATATGAAGGCCTCTCGTTGGGTGATCTGGATAAAAATTTCAAGATCTTTATTCTACTCAGTTCGGTCTTTGCTCTTGGCTCATTCAGCTATTCTTTTCTTCTGATATATGCAAAGGAATTCGGGTTTCAGATGACATTTGTGCCGGTACTATACCTGATATTCACCGTTTTTGCCTCATTATCTTCCCTGCCCTTTGGGAGACTTTCAGATAGAGTCGGTAGAAAGCAAGTATTGATGCTATCTTATATCTTCTGGGGGCTGGTATGTGCAAGTTTCATCTTCATCTCCCATTATCTACTTGTGATCGTGACATTTGTCCTGTACGGCCTTCATAAAGGGGCTTTAGAGCCGGTGCAGAAAACTTTTGTTTCAGAGCTTGCACCGGAAGATTTTAGAGCCAGCGTCCTTGGTGGTTATCAGATGGTCATCGGACTTTGCGCACTACCAGCGTCTGTTGTTGCTGGACTTCTCTGGGATAAGATCGGTATATTCATGCCATTCTATTTTTCACTGGCCTTGACGGTTATATCGATCGTAATGCTTGGATTTATTGAGGAGAAGTAGGGTGAGTGTTTATATAAAAGATGATAAAGGACTTATCCCTGAATATTATGCCATATGTTCAAAAAATAATGTTCATATATTCTTTATAAACCGACATGAATTATATTTACTTATAAGTCAGCAGCAGATACGTTGGGGATGGGATAGAAACGGATGAAGAGAATCACGGTGGCGGTAATACTATCAATTTTACTCTTTGCCAATGTTGAGTTTGCATTGGCCAGCCAGAACAATACAACAGTAAACACAACAGATGCTTTTTTGACGAATCTTTTGGATACATCCAAGTACTGCAACATTCCTTCCCGAAACGGAAAAGTTCACAAAGACGTTATTATAAATTCATCGGATAATAAGGCCATCTTGACAATCCCAAGTGGAACTGTGCCTTCAAGTTCTGCGGGGAATACCCTTCTAAAGCTGGAATTAGATGCCATAGAATTGGGTACGGTGGCAGCATTCAATCCCCAACCAGATGGCGCTAAATTTGCACCCCCGGTTCACTTGAGCATAACGTATGACCCTTCGAAGATACCAAGTGGTGCAAGTGAATCTGGTCTTCTGATTAAGATGTTCGAAGATAAAAGATGGGTACCGATAGAGACTACGATTGACACCTCAAAGCATTCTGCAAGCGCCGAAATAACTCATTTAACAGTCTTTGCCGTGATCGCAGATAAATCGGCCGTTGATACAACGCCAGCATCAACAACATCAACAACGTCAACAGCTTCAACATCGTCAACAACAACGCCAGCATCAACAGCACAAAAGGCAAAAGAGACGCCACCAGAACCGAAAAAGCCAGAAGTAGAGCTTAAACCCGCTGTCTGGGGTGATGACGCTTCGTCAGAATCATTATCCGATGAAGAAGAAGAGGTCGAGGAAACTCCGGGATTCGAGGCGATAATGGCCATATCTGCAATAGCAGTATCTTTTCTACTGATCAAAATTAGAAAAAGATCAAGATGAGGTCTCCATCTGAGCGGTAATTATATTTTATAAGAATTTTCCTTCAAAACTTTGTATGTTAGACGAGATCAGTCGGATCTCCGTGGGGGGATCTGGCATTTCGATCAAACTTTTTGTAAAAAGCCCACCTCACAAAGAAAAGATTTTTAAAGTTCGATAGGTAAAAGGCACTATTAAGATACTATGGAGACTGCTTGTAAACTTGCCAGTGATTTTAAAAATGGGAGGTCCTGTGAGGAGCTTATAGCAAAGGTGTACGATGGCATAGACGGGGAGCTCAACGCCTATATCACACTCAGTAAAGAGAACGCACTTGAAGCTGCAAGGAAAGTGGATAAAGATAAAAACAGGGATGGTAGGCTTTCTGGAGTCCCAATAGCAATCAAGGATTCCATCTCAACGAAAGGCATACCGACAACGTGCGCATCCAATATTCTTTCTGGATATGTCCCGCCTTATGACGCTCATGTGATCGAGCTTCTAAAGAGAGAAGGCGCAATAATAATTGGAAAGACCAATATGGACGAATTTTCAATGGGCACCTCTACCGAGACCAGTTACTTTGGGCCGACGAAAAATCCCTGTGACATGACACGTGTTCCGGGAGGGTCGTCGGGCGGTAGTGCTGCCACCCTTGCAGCAGGTGAGGTACCTCTTGCCCTTGGCTCTGACACTGGAGGGTCTATTAGGTGCCCAGCGTCGTTCTGTGGGATTGTAGGGCTGAAGCCGACGTATGGTCTCGTCTCAAGATACGGACTTGTGGCCTATGCAAACTCTCTGGAGCAGATCGGTCCGATGGCGCAGGATGTCAGTGATACTGCGCTTCTTCTGGATATGATCTCAGTGCCTGATCCGAGGGATAGCACGCAGGTCGGATCGCCAGGTGGATACTTAGATGCGCTGAGTGAGGAGGCTAAGGATATGCGTGGTTTGAGAATCGGTGTACCAGAGGAGTTCTTCGGAGATGGGGAGGGCGCAATAGATCAGGATGTTGAAAGATCAGTCCATGACGCTGTGAACGTTTTTGAGGATCTTGGTGCAGAATATAAGAGTGTAAATCTCCCAAACACAAGATACGCCTTGGCCGCTTATTACATAATTGCAATGTCGGAGGCAAGCTCCAACCTAGCACGATTTGATGGTCTGAGGTATGGGTTGAGAGTAGGAAAAGATAAAGACTGGCATACCACCTTCTCCGAGATTCGTGCAGAAGGGTTCGGTAAAGAGGTCAAAAGGAGAATTTTACTCGGAACATATGCGCTTTCTGCGGGTTACTACGGCAGATATTATCTAAAGGCACTATCCGTTCGAACATTGATAAAAGAGGATTTTGATCTTGCCCTGAAGGATGTTGATCTTTTGATTGCGCCAACCATGCCTTTCCCGGCCTTTAAACTGGGGGAGAAGATTGGAGATCCGTTATCTTTATATATGGCCGATGTCAACACAGTGCCGATCAATCTGGCCGGTGTACCATCCATTTCTGTTCCATGTGGACTTTCCGGAAAACTACCGATCGGTCTTCAGATAATTGGAATGCCATTTGAAGAGAAAACGATTCTCAGAGCGGCTTACGCTTTTGAGCAGCGTACAGATTCAAACAGGTGAGGATTAAAAGTATTAACCAACCTCTATACCCACCACAATAAAATCCACCAATCATCTTGCCCAATTTGACACACGACTATTGGATTACAAGGTTTTTAACCCAACTTTGGCAGTTGAGTTATAAATAAGTATTTAATCTATAAATTTTCTTATGATCTCAATTTTTCATCAACTTTTTTTTTGAAGTGGATTTGACGGTTTTTTTCTCATTGTACTATAAACTGTAGATTCCTTCGAAAATAAAGGTTGCACCTACATATTATAGTTTAGATCAAAACTTTTTACTCTATCCAGTACTTCGGCAAGTAGACT
>JAXHTJ010000037.1:0-18869 GCA_034190245.1 Halobacteriota archaeon
CATCGTTGATGAGGATGGCTCAGCCGACATCGGCAACATAAACGTCGAGAAGAAGACAGGTGCAAGCGCAGAAGAGTCTCAACTGATAGATGGGATGGTCATAGACAAAGAGAGAGTGCATCCGAATATGCCAAAGAAGGTTGATGGCGCGAAGATAGCTCTGATCAATGCGGCACTCGAGATAGAGAAGACCGAAGTGGATGCAAAGATAGAGATAACATCTCCGGATCAGCTCAAGTCATTCCTTGATGAAGAGGAGCGGATGCTGAAAGATCTCGTCGACAAGATTGAGGCAAGTGGTGCAAACGTCGTCTTCTGTCAGAAGGGTATCGATGATCTTGTGCAACATTACCTGGCAAAAGCGGGAATACTTGCAACGAGAAGAGCCAAGAAGAGTGACATGGAGAAACTCGCAAGAGCAACCGGTGGAAGGATAGTGACGAATGTGGATGAGATCGAGGCAAAAGACCTTGGAAATGCAGGACTCGTTGAAGAGCGCAAGATAGGCGATGACCAGATGATATTCGTCGAAGATTGCGAGAACCCGAAAGCCGTATCGATACTGCTTCGAGGCGGAACTGAGCATGTGGTCGATGAGCTTGAGCGTGGACTCCACGACGCACTCCGTGTAATAGGCGTTGCGATCGAGGACAAGAAAGTTATCGCCGGTGGAGGCTCTCCTGAGGTTGAGCTTGCTCTAAGGCTCAGGGACTACGCATCGACGATAGGTGGAAGGGAGCAGCTTGCGATAGAAGCCTTCTCCGATGCGATGGAAGCAATACCAAGAACACTTGCTGAGAACGCCGGACTCGATCCGATAGACATGCTTGTGGCACTCAGATCATCTCACGAGGGTGGTTCGAAGAGTTCAGGACTCGATGTCTACCAGGGAAAAGTTGTAGATATGTTAGAAGCTGGCGTAATTGAGCCTCTGAGGGTCAAGACACAGTCTATAAGCTCTGCAACCGAATCGGCAAACATGATCCTGAGAATCGATGACGTTATAGCATCGAGCAGATCTGCAGCACCACCGATGCCACCAGGCGGCATGGGTGGAATGGGCGGCATGGGTGGAATGCCCGGCGGCATGGATTTTGACTGATGAACTTTTGAAGAGAGTGTACAATAAAAAAATCAAGGGTGCTTTTCTGCACCCCTTCAGTCCGATCTCCGACGGAGATCGGGCGTTTTGTTTTTATTCTGGGAGGTCGTGTGAAGATGCCGGAGAAGCGAAAAAATCCATTTGAAGATTTATTTAAAGAGATCTACGAGAGGATTGAGGAACTACTCAAGGACGTTGAGGTTGAGGATATTCTCAAGAATATTGAAGAGAGCGAACCGTTTGTTTTGGGTTTCTCGATGACTAAAGGGACTGAGGGGGAACCCGAATTAAGAGAATTCGGTAACGTATTTCCATTCAGTAAGGCCGTTACGAGGGAGCGTAAACCGCTTATAGACGTATTCGAGATGGATGAAGAGATCAAGGTGGTGGCAGAGATCCCCGGTGTGGAGAAAGATGATATTAAGTTGGATGCTGAGGGCACTAAACTGGAGATCAAAGCTACAGGTGGTAGTAGAAATTATTCCGAAGATGTATTTCTGCCATCGGCGGTAGACACAGATAGTGCGAAAGCCAGCTATAAGAACGGCGTACTGGAAGTGGTATTAAAAAAGATAGAAAATAAGAAGACGAATATTGAAGTCGATTGATAACGTTCAATTCTACTCTGATTAGAGGCGCGTGTTTTATTAAGGTATAGATACCAAAAGATATCCAGATTAATATGGGTGAACTTAAAGATCTATTAAAGAGACTGTCTAACGCTCATGGGATTTCCGGATATGAGGGGAATATCAGAGAGATTATTGAAGAAGAGATGAAGCCTTATGTCGATGAGATTCGGACTGACCGAGTTGGTAATCTCATTGGCACCAAAGAAGGGAAGAAGCCCTCGGTTATGATAGCTGCCCACATGGATGAGATAGGCCTGATGGCAAAATACGTTGATGATAATGGTTTTATAAGGTTTGTGACCGTGGGTGGATGGTTTGATCAGACTCTGCTAAGTCAGAGGGTTAATATATCAGGGAAGAATGGACCTATAAGCGGTGTTATCGGATCGAAGCCACCTCACAGAATGGATGCGGAGGAGAGGAAGAAACCGATAAAAGCTGATGATATGTTCATAGACATCGGTGCTAAAAGCAAGGAAGATGCTGAAGAGATGGGGATCGTACCCGGATCGACAATTTCAATTGACATGGAACTCAAGGAACTCGGAAATAACAAAGTCACGGGCAAAGCATTTGACAACAGGGCAGGTGTCGTGATGATGTTAGAGGCTTTGAAGAGGATGAACACCGACCTCACTGTTTATGCAGTAGGAACAGTTCAGGAGGAAGTCGGTCTGAAAGGGGCAAGGACCTCTGCTTTTGGTCTCGATCCAGACGTTGCGATTGCAACAGACGTTACAATACCTGGAGATCACCCGGGAATCGAGAAGAAGGATGCCTCTATTGAGATGGGAAAAGGACCATCTGTCAATGTACTCGATGCCTCTGGCAGGGGGCTCATAACACCGGAGCCTGTTCTGAAATGGCTATGTGAAACCGCAGAGAAGCATGAAATCCCTATTCAACTCGATGTCTCTGCTGGCGGTACAACCGATGCGACAGCGATATTTGTCACGAGGAGTGGGATACCCTCAGGAGGCATAAGCATTCCATGTAGGTACATTCACTCTCCAGTGGAAGTATTGAACCTGGATGACTTGGATAAATGCGCAGAACTCATCGCAAGGGCAGTTGAGAGTGCAGGGGATTATTTCTAAATCCCGACCTCAGCACCCTCATCTTTTAAGTAGATTGAAGATGTGCATAAGAGTGTCACCGCGCAGACCTCTTCGCAGTGTTTCAAGCGCAATAACCTCCCTGGATGCAATATTTCCGAGGTTGACATCCGGGTCGATATTTTTAATGAAGTAAACCTGTTGTTTCTTCTCGGGGGCCTCAAATATGACATCCTCCCACCTTACAAGCTTCAGAAATTCGTCAATTTCATCCTGCTTAACCTCACCTTTCCCGTCATAAAATCCAATATCTTTACCACTCTCTCTTGCTTCAGTTATAACCTTGTAAGATCCTGCTTTCAGCTCCCTTCTCACGTAATCTGCCCTCTCACTTATTGAGAGTTCCCTGTCTTCTGTGGGATCTTTTTTACCGACCTCAGATAATACGATGAAATCTTTTGACAGCCGGGATATAAGCTCACACTTCTCTTCTTCGGTAATCTCGATACTACCATTACTGACCTCAAGAGCACCAAATCCAACTTCTTTACACCACTCTGTGAACTCTTCAAGCCTCTCCTGGAGTAAGGCCGATTCCAGACATGTTCCACCGGGGTAGGCAATGATGTCAGCCTCTTTGTACGTCTCAATCTTCTTTTTAAGCAGCTCTTCAGGCAGGACTCTACTGATGCCCCATCCGATTTTGGCAAATGTTACGTACTCTTTAGATGTCTCAATTAAATCCGATTCTTCTTTAAGTCCTATGCCCTTATCGAGCATCATTACGACTCTTTTTTCAGGAAGCATTCTTGATACCACTCTTATTCAATTCCTTCGTCTTCGCTTCAGCAGGAGCAATAACCTTCTTCCCAGGAGAAGAGAGTAGCTGATTGCTATCACTATAAAGATAAGTGTCGAGAAGCGATTTGTGTTCTTTGCGCAGGTTGTCAAGTGCGGCAGGTTCTCCTCCTGAACCCCCACGCAATAAAGGTGCCACAGGTAGATAATCATGTTTTCGAAGTTCCTCTCTGATTGCGTCCAGAATAGATTTTCTCTCCGGTGTAAAACGTCCCAATATAAGTACAATTTTAGAGGTTATGGAGTCTACTACATGATGGACTTTCTCGCTATTAACAATTAGGTAAATGAACTGGGCAACTTCAAGATTATCCACCGTGATGATGATATCTTTTCCGTAAGGAGTGATGATGATATCTGACTGTGTCGTATCCTTTGTATTTAAATCCCATGCGCTAACCCCATACATCCTGCAATCTACGAGAGTTGCCTTTTCAAAGTTTGTGCCGGCCAAGATTGCACCCTCAAGGTCCGCTCCTTTGAGATCCGGTCCTTTGAGATAGACATTTAGAACTCCAGAATTCTTCTCTCTCCAGGCGTTCCAGGTGTCCACCCCTTGCCCGAGAAGTTCAATATATTTAGGGTCCGCCATAAAAGATACCTCGTTCAATTAACAAAGTACAAATCCCGCATTTAGATGACAGGATTTGTTCATATTTTTCCCCATATGTTATCTCTTATTTAGGTGAATCGTTTTGAGTAATGATATAATTTTCCTCGACATTTTCAGATCTTCCTGACATGGCAACACTAATATTGTAGATTAATAGATATAATAGAAGATAAGGTGAAGACCGTGCAAGAATTCGATGTTGTTGTGATAGGTGCCGGTATCTCCGGACTTTCGACAGCGGCTCTTTTGTCCAAAGCTGGTTTCAATGTTTCGGTATATGAGAGTTTTGCACTGGGTGGCAGAGCGACCACGATGGATATGAATGGTATGTTGGTTGATCTTGGTTCACATATCTGCCCGGGTGGAGAAAGAGGAGAGATTGCCACACTTATGCGATATGTCGGAGGACATGTGAATATTATCCCTTTTGAGGACAAACTCATCTACTTTAATGGCAGACTATCTCGCGAGAGCGATCTGATATCTTCAAAAGAGACTGAGAAGGAGGTAGACAGAATTCAAACAGATATATATTCTATGACCTTTGAAGATACAGAAGTGATAGATAACGTGCCATTTGGAGATTGGATAGACGAGAGAACGGAAAATGAAGAGGCGAAAGAGTATTTTTTCATCCATTCTTACGTCATGACATCGTTACCAAGTCCATATGAACAATCCGCAGGCTGCGTGGCCAGAAGGATTCAGGACTGGCTCAGGTGTGGAATCAGGGCAGGTTACCCTGAAGGTGGATTCATCTCGTTTTCGAGAGAGCTTTCTGAAGCGATTACGAGGATAGGTGGTCATTTAAATCTGAATACACAGGTTAAAGAGATTATTACTGAGGATGGAGTCGCAAAAGGAGTAAAGATCAGAGTAAACGGAGAGGAAAAGGAGGTACGTTCGAAGATTGTTGTTAGCAGCCTTCCGGTATGGGATAACTTCAAATTGATACCGGAAGAGGAGTTTCCAACATGGTTTGTGAAGCGTGTGCGGTATTTGGAAGACGATTCTTTCTTTGCAGGAATTGGAATCATTGCGAGATTAAAAAAGCCCCTTTACGAGGGTAGAATGTATGTTTCAGCCCTTAAGACTCCGATAAACAAGGTAACCCTTCAGATCTGGCATCCATCCAACTTTACCCGAAGTATCGTACCTGAAGGGAAACACCTGCTGACAGGTGGTATGATACTTGGAAGACACGATTGCATGGATAGAAAGGAGATGAAAAAGATAAGCAAAACTTATGTTGATGAGATCTGCACCATCTTTCCTGATTATGACTGGGAGGATCACTGCGAATGGAAAACGGTTGCAATATCTCCAAAAAGCTTGATTGATGGTGTCCACAGAAGACCTTACCAGATCGGTAAGCAGAGGCCGGATAACAAGTCACCGATAAAGAATCTCTTCTTATGCGGCGATACTGTCAAGAGTATTGGGTGCGGCATCGATACACCCATCAGATCGGCATACTTCTGTGTCAATTCGATATTACGCGAGGTGAGAGGGAGTTAAATGAAGTACGATGTTATAGTTGTTGGAGGAGGGCCAGGCGGTGCAATAGCCGCAAAGACCTGCGCAAAAGAGGGTTTAAAGACATTGCTCCTGGAAAAAAAGGAGTTTTTGAGGGAGAAGGCGTGTGCAGGAGGCGTGACGGAAAAGGTCATAAGAAGATTTGATGATATCCCACAAGACGTATTTGAGAGGTATTACTACGGTCTGACGTTCTGCGTCGACGATGAGGCAGATACTATAGACTCGGATAAGCGACTCGGTGGACTTGTCTGCAGGGGAAAGTTCGATTCCACCCTGGTTAAGATGGCAGAGATGGAGGGTGCCGAAACAAAGGAGGAAAAGAAGGTTATAGACATTGTAAAAAAGGACGATTTTTCTAAAGGTGTTATCGTAAAGACCGAAGAAGGAACGGAAGAGTTCTGTTCGGATATCATCATCGGTGCTGATGGTCAGTCCTCGATGGTAAGAAGAAAATTGGGGGCATTTGTAGAGGACTGGACCAAGGTAGCAGCCCAATTTCAATACCAAATGAAGATGCCAAGCGATCTGATAGACGAGAGAATAGGTGACAGACTCGAGACGTACCTCGGGGAGGATATATCTCCGACAGCTTATGCATGGATCTTTCCAAAGAGAGATATTGTGACTGTGGGAATCGGTGCTCTGGTCTCGGAGATAAGGTCGGATAATATAAATTTGAAGGATCGTCTCGACAACCTGATCAAGAATCATCCGGTAGCAAGCAAGAAGTTAGAAGGTGCAAAGATTATTATGACTCAGGGCCACAGGATCACGTATCCCGGGTCTACTTCAAGGAGTTATTTCAACGGTGCCATGCTGATTGGTGAGGCCGCAGGACATGCTTTAATGGGTACCGGTGAAGGGATTTACTATGCAATGGCTGGTGGAGAGATTGCTGGAAGATGGGCGGCAAAGGCTATTTCTGCTGGTGACGTGAGTGAGGATTATCTTAGGGGATATGAGGATGCATGGAAGGCGGAGTTTGGCGAAGACCTGGAGTGGGCTGTGAATTTACGTAGATCGCAGAAGAGACCACAGGGTGTTTTGAAGATGATGCTGAGAACGATTGAACGCAGTCCGGCAATGAAGGAACTTCTCTTCGATTATATGGACGGAAGGCTTGTCCATGTTCTAAAAGAGATCGGGTTTATCAAGTAATCAGATATCTTGTGATCTCTTCTGGGCGACTCCGACCCTCACATCAACCGCAACACCCCTATCAAAGGAGACCATCTCATCCGCACAGAGGTTCGCCCTGCCTGTGGCAAGCAATTCATCGTTTTTATCTACAACGATGACCTCTTCATACGCCCTGATCTCAGGATCTACATCGACGACATGACGTGCAAATGCATTCTTCCCTTCTCGAGCAAAGGAAGAAGCATCTTCTTGCAGAACCACTCTCATCCTTGGGTATCCAAAATAAGTGTGTAGCCTTCTAGCCCCTTCTATACTCAGAGTAAAAAGTCCATCTTTTGCCCTAAGGGTGGCTATTCTTCTTTCTCCTTGCAGGATCTGCCTGACTCTTCCCGTGGTAGAGAATGTGAATTCGGTTTCATCGGAAAAGAGCGCATTTCCGGCACCCTTGCCAAATTGATAGTCTGCTATCGTCCGAACCCGTTTCAGGTATCTATTCATCTATCTTCTTACTATATCCTGTTTTATACGTTTAAGTATGTTGATGTTATCCCCTCGGTAACTCCTCACGGGTTCCCTTCTCACATACAATACAATTCCAGTGGCAGCTCCTGCTACCAGTAAAAGGTAAAATGGATTTACACCACCGGAAGAGACCTCGGCCCCCTCTAAAGGAGTAGCATAGTATACATTCACCTGTTTGATTGGCCAGTAGACGTATGGCGAATATTCATCTAAAACCTTCGGAAACTCGTAAAAGATAGTGTTCGTCTCATAAGGCTGGACATCTTCAAATGCCCACTTCACAACCGGATCTTCTTCTAAAATGGAAGGCATATTTTCAAATTTGATCTGATCTGCTGACATTGCCATAACCTTTGGGACATCTTCCACTATCTCCAAAGTTTTGACAGGTCTTTTAGCATTCTTCACTTCAATTGAGACCGAGGTTATACCCCTCCCTTTATCAATTTCAACACTCCTTGTCACGCTGGGCTTATCATGAGGATAAGGTTTCACCCTCAAAATCAAGAAATTTTCGGAACTAACAACTCCATTATCTATCATTATCCCGGCTTTATAATCCTCTGCTTTCGCATTTAGCGGAACAGTCATCACTATGTTCAATGTCTTTGATTGCCTTGGACCCAGAGAGAATGTTTCAGGTGAGATCTTTATCCAATCTTTTGGAATTTGAGATCCCACTGTTATAACAGAAACCTCCACTTTCAGGTCTTCAAAATTCAATTCGGTTGGGTTCTTTATCGTGATATCTCTGACAGCAGATTCTCCTGGCCTGAATTCTTCAAGCACAGGAATCTTGATAAACCTCAAAATATTTCCCTTCGGAGGATGGATGGGCGGCTTGATATCGCCCCCACCCAAACCACCACCTCCACCTCCAATTCCAGGAGGACCAGGAGGGGATGCTGAAGCGGTTATTGAGAAACTCTCTGTCTCCTGGACAGATTCATTGGCATAATAAACTACTGCTACTGCACTGTAATCGCCAAATTCATTCTCTTCTGTATTCCAGCTCGCCATCAAGGTTACGTTATTTTTAGCCGATATGATGACAGGGCTGAAATTTATCGTGTCTACCAGGCTGTTAGTAGGGATATAGAAGATATCAATTTTAGGGCTGACAGAGATATTAGTGAATCCTGTGTTTTCAATGGTCAAAAAGAATTCAATTATCTGGTTCTGTTTTGCTGAAGAAGGATTTATAGAAAAATCGGTAATTTTGGCTGTTGGAGCTGGAAAAACGGTTAGAGTTTGATCAACAGCGCAGACTCGAGGAATCAAAAGGAAGACCAGTAAAATAAAAGTGAAAATGACTACATATTCTCTGCGCATAACCAACCCCTCAATATATTAATATATCTCTCAATACACTAATACATATTTATCATCGTACCAGGCGGTTCTGATGGTTTCCCTCATCATGTCATTGAGGAGCGCTGTTACACTTATTATCAGCTTTTCCCGCTTCTACTTCCTCCTGAGCATGATTATCAACAAAACAATGATCATCGCAAACAAGATGTATGTCAGGTTGGTTGTGAGAAAGACGCTGAGTTTAAGAAAGATTGACTCTTCACCCAATACTATAACAGAGACAGGTATCATTAGACCGGTCGCAAGACCTTGCCCTCCACCCTCTGCAGTAGAAACAGGCTTATCCGCATATATGATGAACGTCCTTCTTTCATCAATATGCCCTAATATATTTGCCTCTTCGGATGTTGCCCCGTACAATCCTGGTTTTGCGTCCTCTGGTACGGTTATTGTCACTGTAAATGTCAATGTCTCATTCTCTTTGATCGTGTAATCTGTAGGGGTTACTGTAATCCAGGATGTTATGTTCATCTTCTCTGAGTCGCCTTCCACCCCCATATAATAGGCGTACCAATGTCCTGTCATCTCAGAAGGTGCTTCACTTAATGAGATAAGCTCTGTTCTAACATCACCCGGGAGATATTCAAGGTTACATAAGTACAACCTGCTTACAGAGGTTGCGGATACGATTTGCGTGCAGATAACTAGTATCAACAGTGCTGTTAGTAGTATCTTCCTCATTATTTACTCCTATAACAATAAATAAAGAGGAGATATTTATGATTTACCATTACGCCTGTCCTAACACCGTTAGCGTTGAAGTTGCTGTCCCCACACCCTGCAAATCGTAAACCAGGTATAAATCTTTGAAGTCATCTTCGTCTACTGAAACACCACTAGATACTACAGTACTCAATGGTAAAGATGTCCCACCGCTAGGTACTCCCACAGGCGCTATGTCATCATCGGTTACTTCAAACCTCTCATCACCCACATAGGTTGACCAATCTGTTATATCGTCTACGTTTAAAAATATTGTATATGTCGGATTCCCTGCACCATTACGAATCGTACAAACTGGAAGCCTAGAACTTATATCCTGTGGAGATGCAGAGGTGTCCACATCGTTGTAAGGATCTTCATCTGTTGCACCACTTGGACCTGAAACCGTAATATCGCCAACATCTGCTCCATCTGTCCCATCTTGTTGTTCAAGCGTAAGTGTACTTGAGTATGTTACAGTTAGGCTCTGTGTCGCAGCACCTGCAAACACTGGTAATCCAAAGCCTGTTATCGATAAAACCATTATCACTGCTAGCAATATAGCAGTAATCTTATCTTTCTTCATTTTTTTCTCACCCCCTCGTTTTTTTAATCTTCGATAAAAGAGGTTATTCACAAAAGTGTTTTAACCCCCTCAAACAACGTTGTTAATTTTTAACAATATTGTTATCCTATATTAATAAGTAAAATCAACCACATATATATACTTTATGGTCATATCTGCATTGTTGCAGTAAAATTAGCGTTGTACATTCCAGTTTTCGTGCCTGCCGGTACGTTCAACTGCAGATAAACATCCTTTACTTCATAAGATTCCATCGTGAAGTTATACCACGAAGTCTCATTCTTGTTTGAAATATATAAGGAGATGCTCGACCAGTTGATTGGTGTTGTGTTTCCATGATCTCGCACGACTATCTTCTCGGTTGCATTCGGATTAAACTCTTTACCAGCCCCATCTGTGAAGTTGGCCGAATATATATAAACCTTTGAACCCGTACCATTTAGCCAGATAGTACAGGTCGGCATCCCAATGGATGGGTCTTGATAGGTTACAGTTATATTGTCACCGGCAGATCCAAAGAAATTCCATCCCTTAATACCACTGTTATTGGCCCACAATGTTTCATTGTTCTCATCCCTTATCTCAATCAGATCGAGAATCGTCCATGATACGTTCCAATCATGCAAAATCGGCGTATAAGATGCATCTGTCGTTGTTAAATCAGCAAACAGTTTTATCGAGGTTACCCCTGAAGCACAGGAGGATATATCATATCCAGCATTTGCCTCTTCAGATGTTATTGTGCAGATGGGAGAATCGTCTGCTGCGTTTAAAATCTTATAGGATATATTATTGAGGTATCCTCCTTCTTCATTTTCAAAATTAATTGTTGGCTCGGGTGAAGCATATTTCCGGGTCCTTATATCGTCGGTATAGAATTCATTTCCGCCATGCACCACGAACCTGTCGAAGCTTGAGTAGGAAGAATCTGAAACGGATATGGATTCATTCAGATCTCCGCTTGAGTTATAAAGCTCAAATTCCAGGGTATCTCCGTATCTTCTGAATTTGATCGTCATCCAGGTATCCCATTCCGGAGCAGAAGATGATTTTGATGCCAGATTTCCACCTGAAGATCCTCCATTTCTTATCTCAATAGCAAAAGTTGAAGGAAGAGAGTTGAAATCCGTTATTCTGGGACCATATCCATTGTGGCTACTATCCTCCAACCCATACCTGTTTTGGGCGCCGCCGTTCTCGTTTATCCTCTTGGTTCTGAAGATGGCCTCAAAATCACTCAGAGTCCCATTGTTGAATAGAGAATACCCTCCATTCGGATCATTCTGAGCCGTCTTGAGAAGGACGTTATTGCCACTATCATTGGCAATTTGAATGACACCGCTTCCATATTGTGACCAGTCAGAGATGTTACCATCCTCAAAATCGTCAAAGAAATCAAAGGTCGCATCACCATCGCTTGTACTGGTAGCATTCGCATTCCCATAATACATGTAAATCGTCGTGTTTCCGCTGGCTGCAATGATCGGAACCTTTACCCAGACGTCGGCCGAGGTGCTTGCCACATAGCTCTCAATCCAGTAGCTCAAAACATTATTGGAATCGTCTTTAAACCTCAGATCAGAGAAATCCGAGTTCATTTTTCCGGGGACGTGAAATACCGTGAGATTTATCTGGTAATCAGTAAGCTCAGTACTTGAATTCGTTATCTTTATCGGCTTTCTGTAATCCCATCCGCTGTATCCCTCTGTAATGCCATCATTGGCATGGAACATGCTCCAACCATCAAATTTTTCCGGGGTTATGTTGATAGAGGTGATGCTTCCCTTAGATCGATAGGAAGATAACGTTTTGTTCAAGACCAGTCTATCTACCCAGACCCTCTCCCCGGCGCCCAGAGTGGCATCAAACCTTATCCTGAAGTTGGATATACCATAGGTTCCAAGATCGATGGAATTATTAACATAGTTGAGCCAGGTGTCATCTCCACCCAGACCATCCAATTCAGATATGAGATTCCAGCTCGAGCCGTCGTAGAAATACAATGTGATGTCCGTGCCATCGGTGTCGTCTTTATTGATCCAGAAGTTCAGGTCGACCACTGTCGCATCCGATAGGTCTATATCATCCGATGTAATATATCCATCATTGTTCCTATTGGCCCTGACACTTCGGGTACCATCGTAATACCTATCACCGACAAGATCCCAAATGGTTGGGCCGTTGTCGTCCCACTTGCTCAGATTGACCTCAAAGCTATCAGAGAAAGGAGTCTTAATTTCTGAGTTGACTGCCAGCTCCACATCCCCACCACTCACAGTTACATTCGAAAGAGAGCCGGTCCCTACAGTTCCTCCGAAGTAGTCCATCCAGCCAGTACTGGATTCCTCTGCTCCTAAATTTACCGTCGGCTCCGGTGAGGTGTATTTGCGAACCTCAAAATAATCATATCTAACGGTAGTTGCTTCATAAGCTCCCATTCCGACTTTTCCGGCGCTTGTTATTCTTGATCCGGAAGTATCATCGTAGCTCAGCTCCGGGAAAGTGGAAACCTTGTACCTCAGATAGACTGTTGAACCTGTACCCCATATTCGGCCTCTTGCATCATACCAGTTACCATTGGCCATGGTGTTTCGAGCGCCGGGTAACTGTGTTCTTATTCCAGTATCGAAACGCTCTATCACGGGCCTCTCATCATAAGCTCCAGCCGAAGGTTTTGCATCAAAACCATATGTTGTAGGGCTTACAGGATTTATATCACTCCTTACCCATATACCCCACCACATACCACTCGAGACCATCACTCTTGTGTTTATCTCAACATCGGTTCGATCACCCAGAGCGGTGGGATAAACGATCGAATGGTCTGATGATCCTGGTCCTACTTCATTAAATTCCATATAACCGGAGGTGATGGTCGGACCTGAATCCACCCCGATTGTAGAATACTGTGATGTGGTATCTGTACTGAAATCGTCAAACCATAGCATCGTTTCGCTTCTGTTGCTGGCAGCACCTGCACCTGTATTCCCATAATACATGTAAACCGTAGCTGTGGAAGATGCTGGAATCTCGGTCACATTTACCCAGATCACGGACTCGCCAGATGTGTTCCAATCTTCGATCCAATAGGAGATCTCTGTTTCATTATCGGTTGTGGAATTGTACAGAGTAAATCTTATATCGCTACCACTTGAATTGGCCTTATTGTAATCGAAAGTGGACATGTTTACTGTGATTGGAACCTGATAATCTGTCAATGTGGAACCTGACTCTTCTGTTACATCTATAACCAACCTGTACGTCCAGGAGTAGTCCCACCAGTGATCTGTTACCGGGCCAGAAGGAGCTGATTGTGACAATGGGATAAGTATGGATAAAATGATGACCGATACACAAATTCCGATTTTATATTTTGTCTCCATCCTATGGCTCTATTTCTGATTTAAGGTATAAATATTTACCGCAGTGTGATTTGCAGGATTATTTCAAAGATTTGAATATATGTTGATAAAATATGAAGAGGTGAAGAGCAGTGAGTAGTTTGTCACAATCGATAAAGTTGACTTAAAACGAAAAGTATATAAAGGAAGAAAACGCTAACACGCACTGTACGCATATCTGCGGGGAATAGCGATTTAGACGAGAAAAAGGTGTACAAATATTAGGTGATAACAACTACCCAAAATGGGTAAGAAAGATAGGATTTATTTGATTATGTCCAAAAATAGAACTTGGTCCAAGAGAAGATATGGATTTGAGGGGGCAGTAGAGGCTAAAAAGGTTTTGGAATTCTACGATAAGGAGTTGAAGATAGATCCAGGATTTAAGGCTGTATGGGTGACCAAAGGAAGGACACTGGAAGAGATGGATAAGCGAGAAGAAGCAATAGAATGCTTCGATAGGGCGCTTGAGATAGATCCAGACTACATTTTTGCATGTATTGAAAAAGGAGAGACATTGATTAAACTGGGTAAGCGAGAAGAAGCGATAGTATGTTTTGACAGGGCTCTTGAGATAGATCCGGGTGATTCGGCTTTATGGATGGCTAAAGGAACGGCATTAGCACAACTCGGTAAACCTGAAGATGCGATAGAATGTTATGATGAGACATTGAAGATAGAGCCGCAATTGGCCGGGGCGTGGATCAACAAAGGACTTGCTCTTAAATCTTTAGGAAGGCAAAAGGAAGCTATAGATCATTTTAATAAAGCCATCGATATAGATCCAAACTTTATGGTAGCATGGATAACCAAAGGAACAGAATTAGGAAAACTGGGTAAGCGAGAAGAAGCACTAAAATGTTACGATAGGGCTCTTGAGATAGATCCAAACTTTGTCTTTGCATGGGTAAACAAAGGAACGGCATTATCAGAGCTCGGTAAACCTGAAGAAGCACTAAAATGCTACGATGAGGCATTGAAGATAGAGCCGCAATTGGCCGGGGCGTGGATCAACAAAGGACTTGCTCTTAAATCTTTAGGAAGGCAAAAGGAAGCTATAGATCATTTTAATAAAGCCATCGATATAGATCCAAACTTTATGGCCGCATGGATAACAAAAGGAACAGAATTGGGGAGACTGGGTAAGCGAGAAGAAGCACTAAAATGTTACGATAGGGCTCTTGAGATAGATCCAAACTTTGTCTTTGCATGGGTAAACAAAGGAACGGCATTAGTAGAGCTCGGTAAACCTGAAGAAGCACTAAAATGCTACGATGAGGCATTGGAGATAGAGCCGCAATTGGCCGGGGCGTGGTACAACAAGGGAACCGTCCTTCAGGTTTTAGGAAGGCGTAGTGAAGCCATAGAATGTTATGATACGGCATTGAGGCTTGATCCGAAGTATGTGAACTCTTGAAAATAATAGTGGAATTTCATTCATGATTTAGGGAGGTTTCGATCGTATTTTAAGTTTTGAAAAAAGATTGCTTTTATTCAGAATCAGGTTCGGATATCATCTTCAGGATCTGACTCGCCACAGGCGGGCATCCTGGTATAAAAATACCCTGCTTTTTATGTCGAGAAGTGCAGTTACCGATACAGATCGTACCGCATGGGACAGTCTCAACTCCTTTTCCGATTGCAATGATAACATTCTCCTGCTCGGGGAAATAGTCAAATAACTCCTTTTTATATCTTTTCAGGAACATAAACACAGTGGACTGACATGCACTGCACGACATTTCGTCAAGTATGGTGACACCTGGAAATTGTATAGATAAGTTTTCGGGAGGGGGCTCAAAAGGTGAGGATAGATCATGCCACCTGTCCGGAGTCACATCTATCCTTGATATATCGATAACACCGTATCCTCGCTTTGCACCAATACGCAGGTGAGGTACATCTTCTGCCTTCAGCCCCATGAGAGAGCATGCAACGGCATCAGTTGCGAAGGGATCGATCCCTGCCAAAACCATATCGAGTTTCTTAGCCTGCCCAGCGCTCGGTCCCAGCCCTTCCATTCCTATTGTGCCATCAATGATAGATAGGTGCGGACGAAGGACCGATGACATATCGGCAATAGCAATATTTAGAGGTCTTTCGTCTATGCCCTCGATTTGAGATAACATATGGAGATCGACCTTTGAGCGCTGCCACAGACATCCTTTCATATTCTTCACAGCCAGTGTAACAACCGTGTGCATGTGGGTCTTCATGACGGGGATGGAAACGACAACGTCGTACTCGAACACTTCAGGGCAGATCTCAAGCGACTGAATTGCAACGCCACCTTCGATAATCATGTGAACCGGTTGCCCGGCATCCATATCAAGAAGCGGGCAGTTGCGAGTGCGGGCGACTGATGCAATACCGGTTGCCTCGAATGCTTCCATTGCTTTGGCTCCAGTTATTGGGCTTTCACCAACAGCAACGTTAGCCCCTACCTCGAGAAATGCATCAATTACTGCAGCCACAACCTGGGGACTTGTTGTAATTCCAGATTCAGAGCTGGCAATACGCCCGGCGTTGGGTTTTAAGAGAACACGCTTGCCTTTAGCCGCAGAGAGGTCAATTTTTGAGAGGGCCTTCCAAGTGTTGTCATATGGACCATGTCCGGAGGCGACGTGGACGCTGGGATCTCCCCCTTCGCTCTTAAAAGGAGTTGGCTTAAGTGATTTCATATTCATCTGAGCTGCACCACCTGTCCGTTCGGGCCAAATAATGTGGATGATAAGCCCCATCTGCCCCAAGTTAGGACCAGGAAGTCCGGGATATCCACGAGCCGAAGGATGGGTTTTTGTTAAACTTGTAGAGCGCCTTTATTTAAGTCTTTTGTGCTATTTTACGATCTTCATTGTTACTTATTTCCTTGCCAAATGTGAAATTCTTACTCGAGCACCCTCTCCAAAAATTTTGAGACGACGTCGTAGTACTCTTCTGGATTGTCGTAATTGGGAAAATGGTTGCTCCCCGATATCTCAGCCACCTCACAACCTGCTTCTTTTAGCTCAGAGATGAAGGATAGCGTACTATTCTCTGATCCGTAAACAAAAAGTTTGGGAATTTTAAGCCCTGTGAATCTCTGAATGAGTTTACCGCTGTCCGAATACTCCATGAGTGATGGGGAGTAATCAAAGAATGCTTTTGGCGATGAATATCTTTTAAGTATCTCGACATGCCTTTTAAAGCCTGTATTGTCCATTGCGAGTAGCCTTTCCTTTAGATTCGGAAAGACGCGCTCATTGAACTCCTCAAAGCTGATTTTTGCAACCTTGCGGGAGATGGTGCTGTTCTCACTTCCTAAATTTCCTTCAACATTGATGAAGGCTTTGACTTTTTCAGCATACTTTTCGGCATAAAGCAAGGCAACAAGTCCACCCATGCTATGGCCGATGAGAACAAACCCGGCTAAACCCAATTCAGAGACTACGATATCCGTTATCTCGACCAGGTCATCTATTTCAAGGGCCATATCTTCAGGATAAGTCGAGTTTCCACAGCCGGGAAAGTCAAACGCCAAGAGTGTATGCGCCTTTAGCTCCCTGACTTCTGTGGCTGCAAGAAAATCATCTTTTGAGCACCCGAGCCCGTGAATATATAAAACTGTTGCTTCCCCTCCCCTGCGAAGAGAGTAACTGATCTTCAGTACTCTATCGCGATAGGTTATCTCCAATTCATTTATTTCAAGATTCATAAAAGATCTGTTGGTCGTATAGTTCACTCACTTTATAACTTCTTCATCCTCGGCTTTCCATGCTGGATCTACGATGCACAAAAAGACAAGAGTATATTTCCCTATATTCTTTATCTTCTGAATCGAGTTTGGAGGTATGTAGATTGCCTGGCCGGGACGCACTTCCTTTACTTCGTCATCGATGTACATCTCTCCCTCACCTTTCAATATGTAGTAGACTTCGGTAGTCTTCAGCCTATGTGGATAAGTTATCTTTCCAGGCTCTACCTCTGCATGGGCAAGGCTGTATCGGATCTTAATATCCTCTTTTAGGGGATTAAGAAGTTCCCTGAGCCTCGTATTATCGCCTGCGGTTATCTCTTCGCATCTTTTTATATCTTTTATGTACATGACATCACCCATTCGGTTCTAAAAATTTGAAACCTGTTTTTTCGTCTAAAACACGCACAGGCTCTCCCCCAACCAATTCAAAGAGGACGATCTCAAGAATGTGCCATGTCTTTACACCCTCTCTAACACATCCGGTGATTGTTTCTGCTCTTCTTCCACAGGAGATGTGCATGTGAAGAACCGGTTTCTCATCCTCATCCAAAAATAATGTGCCTGTTCCGACTATCTCATGCACCTCACTCAGTATAAATTCCATCGGGTTTATCACTTTAGCTCTGCCGTCTTCGGGGCCAACAATTAGTTTACTCACCTTATCAACACCGCCTACGGCAATTAGGGCTGCAGATTTGATACCTTTGTCTTCAGCAAATTCTTCAATCTTTTCATGTATGATTTCGCCATCTTCTAGCCTGATTATAAAGATACGGCCCATGTTTGCCTGGGAATATTTCATATTTTTACCTCTTGGTTGTGTTTCTTCAATATTTAAATTCCATTCATACTATAAAATATCCTCAAAACACACCTCATCATAGAAGTTACATTCATCCTCATCATGATTGGTATACCAGACCTGAGCAAAGAACGGATTCTTCCTGGCAATCTCATCATAATTCCAGGGTGGAGCCTCACAATCCGGGCACCAATGCCCACCCAGAAGAACAAGTGTAGGACTTGCATCAAACTCATGATCAAACGCACACTTCCATTTTAGCTTTGTCTTCAAGTCACCTTTTACCATTTCTATTGAGATACATTTCCCCCCACGGAATTTGGCTGCGTCTTGTATATCCTGTATATCAAGCTACGATTGCGGTTTTGCTTCATTATAACCATGATCCAGACGATGAGCCTTAACGCTAAAATCGGGCATATCAACATCCCAACTAGGAACAGCTTCAAATTTGGCTTTCGATCCCCAGAATGCCGTAATCCTCCCCTCGATATTATCTTCTATCCAGCACATCGTCCCGTCTTTTCCCATGACCATAGGCTTCATAAAAAAGTTCTTGATAAGTACTTTTGGGACCAGACTCCGGATTATGGGAAAACCTGCAAGTTTGACATACCAGGGTGCAGCCGCTTTTACCTGCTGGTAATGATCTTTCAGTGTCTACCGCTGGAAGTGAAGATAGTCATTCATAGTTAAGTGCATAATTTTATACACCAATCATCAAGGAACTTATGAATCCACCTCCTGGCATAAGAGATGGAGTTTGTTAACCTGCCGAATTCTTCAGAAATAGTATTAACCAGCTTA
>JAXHTJ010000038.1:0-18012 GCA_034190245.1 Halobacteriota archaeon
ATGGAATATGTATGGTCGGGAAAGGGAAAACCCCCTCCAGATCTGGAATTTGGGGAGAAAATAAGCGATTGGAACTACATCTTAGCTAGTTTCAACCCTAGATAATTTCCCGAAGGGGTTTATTCAAACTTTTATCTAAAAGTTTGGTAGGGAACCACGCCACTTCTTAAGTTATACCAATCGTGTCTACTTTATAAGAGTTAGGTAAGCGTGGGGTGAAAGTATTCTTGACTAAGAATTAATTACAATCCCCCGCCAAAGGCCAAATACCCCCTCGGGCGAAAGCCCGAAAGTCGGATCTCCGCAGGAGATCGGACCCAAGGGTGAAGGGGACGGAGTCCCTTCATTGTAAGGCAATCTCACTCGCCTTTTTTAATAGGTCTTTTCCCTTCTCTGTTGTTCTATAAGTGCTCGTTTGCGCCGTCATTAGTATCAGGCCCTCATCCGTAAGCAGATCTAGATACCTCTCAACCGTATCGATCTTCAGATTGACTGCAAACGCTATCTTTGTTTTAGTAGCATCATTTAGCGCCACACCAAGAATATCCAGCATAATATCCAACCTACTTCGAGCCATAAAACCACAAGTTATACATTAACGCTTATGTGCGAGGGACACAGATTCTCGTTAGATTATTATACTCCTAACATGACATATAAATCTTGTTATCGAATTTTATATCTCCATATACAAATTTTATGTTCATTAATTTTGATTTAATGATCATAGAAAATATATATCTGTTCATACAAATGTGGATAAAGGTGAAACTTTGGAGAAAGATTTGAAATCCGCAATTGAGGCCTTCAATAATGTTACAGTGGCTCCGAACAGAAGAAGTTGGATTGTACCTGAAGATATATTTAAGATGGACAGATGGTAAATTTTATGGTTACTAGTGTATTGAGTTTGAGAGATATCTCCGATAGAATATTGGTATGCTTAAAGGAAGAAAACTGGCGGTCAATTGAAGATATAGCTATGGAAATGGACCTATCGGATGAACAGATAAACCAAACTCTGACCTTTTTGAGTGAATCTGGCTTAGTCGAGGTGAGCAAAGAAAGGAAAGTTAAAATTAAAGATTTTGGATTGAAATTGCTGGAGATGCCTACAGATTAATCTATTATTCTACATTCAACACTCATTTAAATTTTGGACTCTTTTTCTATACAAATTCCCGTACTTGGCGAAGGGATGGATCAGACCAATTAGGGGCTACCGAAGTGAAAAATCATTTTCAAGTTCTATCCATCGGGCGATCTTAACTTACCAATATGGAATCGGGTAATACCTGTCTTCCCTGTAAGGCAGTTTAACCTCGTTTATCTCTTCGTCGATATCACCCATGTCGTTCATCTTGATATACTTCGCTGATATTGTATATAGCACATCGTCCATGTAGAGTGACCTGCGAACTGCTGATGGTGATTGCCAGTACCAATTTTCATCCTCATCTCCTTCGAAGTGACTGATCTTACCCTTCAGTTCAAATCCATCCTCTGGAGTCAGGCCAAAGACATAGGCACCCTGCCAGACCCTCTGCCTGTAGTAACCTCTATCGGAGTCGTAGAATCTGTCATCTTTCACCTCTCGTATCGGGATCACAAGTATGTTCTTCTCCTTATCGAAGAGGAAGGCTTTGTGCTCTCTCAGGGCTTCAGAATCCGTTCCGCTATCACCGATCTCGACCTTGTCGATCTCCTTTGGATGCTCAACATCGCTCACATCAAATAGTGCAAGCTTTACACCTTTTATCGAGACGCCACCCCATTCGTTTGAACCGGTCTCTTTTCCTATTCCGATAATATGGTCCTCATCGTATGGATGGAGGTAATCAGAGAACCCCGGGATCTTAAGTTCTCCCAGAACCTCTGGATCTGTTGGATCTGAAAGGTCTATCACAAATAATGGGTCGATCCTCTCGAATGTAACCATGTACAGTCTATCCCCAATGAAACGTGTTGAGTAGATACGTTCGTCCTTCGCAAGTTTTTCAAGACTTCCGACAATCTCCATATCGTCATCGAGGACAAAGACGTTGTTGTACTGAACGGATCCCAGACCCCTGGTCCAGAAGTTTGTAGTAGTCGCAATCCTGAAGTAACCTCTGTCTTCGTCCATCGAGAACTGGTTGAGGGGATAACCCTCGACCTCGCCTTTTGCCCTGTACTCGATCTCTCCATCATCAATCGCAATCTTCTGAATCACAGTCTTTCTCATCTCTGCTTCAAGCTTGGCATCCCACTCCAAGACCGCCTCTTCAATCTCCTCTATCAGATCGTCCTTATCATCCTCGTCCATTTCGTTGTACATATCCTCAAGGACACTGCTTATCTGATCCCATCTCTCGTAGGAGTTGAGTGAATCGTCCTCCAGTATATTCTCAATCTTGTTTCGTATCTCTGTGGGCAGAAGAGGAAGAACTACCTGAGTGAAACGTTCCTCCTTCAGCGTATCATAGTACCTGTATGGTTGGTTCTTCTGATATGTGATATAGATGTTGTCCTGCGAGACGTAGAGGTTATTCGAGTGCCCCATGAGGAAAGACTTTGCGTTCACATCATCCGCATCGGAAGTAATATCAACGGAAGCGACTGTATTGAAGTTGTAGTTATACTCGGGGTTGTCGAAGTAGTAGATATCCGGATTTACAATGATCTTTGTGGACTCCCTTATGACGGGAAGATCCACATGCCCGCCGTAGTAGTAGGGATATTCTGTCGTTATAAAGTAGACATAATCTCCTATCATCCTGGATTGATAATATCCACCGGTTACAGAATAGTCCTTTACCTCCTCTGGATTGCTTCTGTCGGAGATATCATAAACGTAAAGGTGTGTGGTCTGCACACTTCGTCGTCTTGGGACGAAATCATAATCTGCTATCACGTAGACATCATCGTAATCCTGGGAGAATATTGCAAGGCGATCCCCATTTACAAACATATCACGTGGCGTTCCTTCTATCTCTGTTTTAGATACAATCTCTGCATCATCTGCCGGATATGCATCAACTATCACAAGTTTCTCCTGTGATACAATATAGATGTACTTTCCATCATTTTTTACAAAGTCGGCCTCATCAACTCCGGCGACCTGGATGTTTGTTGTGGAGTATTCAGTTGCAGAAGTGCTACCTAATCCCAGTTCCCCTCCCATGGCTGGTGCTGGTGCAGGTAAAGGTACAGCAATACTTTGTTCAACGGCTATAAAATCACCACCACCTCTGTACGAATAAAACTCTCCACCTTGCTGCCCGGACGCACTGAGAAACGCAACTACCTCACTTCTATTGTTGAACTTCTTAAGCTCCTGACTCGATTCAAGTTCACCGTAGTCCGATAGGTCAATTCTAACACCATCATCTGTTATATGCCCTTGTGGCTGATTTGATAGGCATCCACTTGTGACGACCACAAGCAGAAGAAAAATTGCAACAAATAGCTTTAACTTCATGTTTATCACCAATACGAAGTTATCCCTAATAAGACTTATAGCTTCCCTAAACTACGAAATGTTTCGTAGTTATCTGAAAGGTTGAGTGCTTCCATATGTATCACTTGACAATCGCTTCTTTTAAGAGATTTTTAACACCCAAATTTTATAGGTATATACTATCAATATTACTCTTAGGTCAGACTATCTGTATTGCATTGGAAATATGGATGCCATGCTGCAAAAATTGCGTTTTCAGGTTTAGGAAAATATCGAAAATTTATAATAATAAAGGGACAGATAGAATAAAAATGTTTGCTAGCCAGATAGCAACGATAAAGAGGTTTTAGGTATGGATATGAACCAGTTGGATGATATTATTGATAAATACGATGGTCAAGAAGGCTTTCTGATACAGCTACTTCTTGAGATTCAAAGCGAGTTTAATTGGATTCCAGGAGAATCAATCGAACTGATAAGTAGTAAATTTCAGATACCGATAAGTCAGATATATAGAGTTGCAAGTTTTTATCAGGCGATGAGTTTAACACCGATTGGCCGTCATCTGGTTCAAGTTTGTATGGGTACTGCATGCCATGTGCGCGGTGCAAAGAAGATACTTGATAACATCGCGGACTCGCTAAATATTTCTGAAGGTGAAACTACGGAGGATATGAAGTTCACCTTGAGGAGGGTTAACTGTCTTGGATGCTGCGCTATGGGTCCGGTTATACGCATCGGTGAAGAGTATCATGGTAATGTAACTCCATCAAAGGTTGGAGATATTTTAGAGAAGTACGATTGAGGATTGATGATGACAACTAAGATAAAATCACAAACTGATTTGGATGAGATAAGACAGGACATTCTATCAAAAAGAGACCCTGATAAACCACGTATTACAATCTGTTCTGGGACTGCGTGTCATGCCTATGAAAGTGAAAAGATAAGTCTTGCTTTTGAAGACGAGATAAAAAACCAGGGCCTTGAGGCTAACGTAACAATAAAAAATACAGGTTGTCATGGATTTTGTGAGAAAGGTCCGATTGTTGTTATTTATCCTGAAGAGATATGCTATGTTCAGGTGAAACAGGACGATGTATCCGATATTGTGTCAAAGACGATAAAAGATGGTGAGATTCTGGACAATTTACTTTACGTCGAACCAACTACCAATGAAAAATCAACATATGAATCCGAAATCCCCTTTTACAAGAATCAGATGCGGATTGTATTTGGCCCAAATAAACTGATCGATCCCAAAAGTATAGAAGATTATATTGCTATCGATGGATACTCAGCCCTGGCCAAGGCACTTACTGATATGAGCCCAGAACAGGTAATTTTGGAGGTTAAGAATGCAAATTTGAGGGGCAGGGGTGGTGGAGGTTTTCCGACTGCAAGAAAATGGGAGTCCACACGCAAAGCCCATGGCGAACCAAAGTATGTGATCGTCAACTGCGATGAGGGAGACCCGGGGGCCTATATGGACAGGTCGCTTATGGAGGGAAATCCACATAGTGTTATTGAGGGGCTTATCATTGGTGGTTATGCGATCGGAGCATCTGAAGGATTCATTTATGTTCGTCAGGAGTATCCACTTGCGGTGGAAAATACAGAAATTGCCATAAAACAGGCAGAAGAGTATGGACTGTTAGGAAAGAATATTTTAGGATCCGGTTTTGATTTCGAGATAAAGGTGCACAAGGGCGCAGGAGCGTTTGTATCTGGTGAATCAAGCGCGCTGATGACGGCGATTGAGGGAAAAGTTGGAGAGCCAAGACCAAAATACATCCATACTTCTGATAGCGGTCTTTGGGACAAACCCAGCAATTTGAACAATGTAGAGACATGGTCAAACGTGCCACTCATTATCAATAAAGGTGCTGACTGGTTTTCATCTATTGGAACCGAAGGTAGTACTGGAACAAAAATATTTTCGCTTGTCGGTAATGTAAACAATACCGGTTTGGTTGAAGTGCCGATGGGGACGACTTTGAGAGATATTATATTTAAGATTGGGGGCGGAATACCTGGAGGTAAAAAGTTCAAAGCTGTTCAAACAGGTGGGCCTTCTGGAGGCTGTATTCCAGAGGAGTATCTCGATATACCAGTTGATTTTGATGAACTGACCAAACTCGGATCGATGATGGGTTCTGGTGGAATGATTGTGATGGATGAAGACACATGCATGGTAGACGTAGCCCGTTACTTTATAGAATTCCTCTGCGACGAATCCTGTGGTAAATGCGTCCCATGCAGGGAGGGTCTAAAACAGATGCGCAAGATTCTGAACGACATCTGCGAAGGCAATGGGAAAGATTCAGATCTGGAGATCCTTGAAACACTGGCAAGCGTAACCAAGAATGCTGCACTCTGTGCCCTAGGTTCGACATCCGCAAACCCGGTACTCTCTACTCTGAGGTACTTCAAAGATGAGTATGAAGCCCACATCCGGGAAAAAAGATGTCCTGCTCTCGTCTGCAAGGATCTGATAGCATACTATGTAGATCCAGAAAAATGCAGTGCATGCATGCGTTGTCTCAAGAATTGTCCTGTGGATGCGATAGAAGGAGCAAAAAAGACTATTCATGTCATCGATCAGGAAAAATGCACCAGATGTGGAACTTGCTTTGATATCTGCCCACCGAAGTTCAGTGCCATAAGGAAGATATCCGGTGAGCCTGTTCCACCGCCGATTCCTTTAGAAGAGAGGGCCCTGGGAGGTGGAAAAGATGAGTGAAGTCACTCTTACAATCGATGGGAAAAAGACGAAAGCAGAAGAAGGGAGAACGATACTCGATGTTGCAAACAGCATGGGAATTGATATACCAGCGCTATGTCACAGCCCACTTGTTTCGACCTTTGGATCATGTCGAATGTGCTCGGTCAAGATAACGACTAAGTGGGGCAGAGAACGGATCGTTACCTCATGCAACTACACAGTCGAAGATGAACTGGTGGTAGAAACAAAATCTTCTGAAGTAATCGAGATCAGAAAGACCTTACTTGAGCTGCTGCTTGCCAGATGCCCGAATGTGAAGATATTGCAAGAGATGGGAGAGGAGTATAAAGTAGAAAAGGGTAGATTTGAGACCGAAGATGAGAACGAGACCTGTATACTTTGTGGGTTATGCACGAGGATCTGTGAAGAGAGGGTGGGCGTCAGCGCGGTCAATTTCGTCAACAGAGGTACTAATCGTGCTATAGAGGGTCCGGTTGGTAAAAGTATCGGTGCAAAATTATTTAGAGAATGTATTGGTTGTGGCGCTTGTGCCTATATCTGTCCAACAGGAACTTTTACACTTGATGATGTTTATGCGAAGATTAGATCCATCTTCCCCCTGGCCGAAGTGGAAGAGAGAACGTTTGGTAAGAATAGAGGCGAAGAGGATACTTTAGGAATATACGAAAAGTGCTATAAAGTAAAGTCTAAAAGAGATGACATACTGGAAAAGTCGCAGGATGGTGGAGCAGTCACAACTTTACTTGCTTATGCACTTGATGAGGGAATAATAGATTCTGCTGCAATTACAACCGCTGACGATGATTGGGTTCCTAAAGCAATGGTTGCGACAGATTACGATGGACTTAAAGCCGGACTGGGTACAAGATATACATATTATCCAAGTGGAATCGGAATAAGTGAAGCAGTGAACCGGGGATATAAGGATGTGGGATTTGTTGGCCTTCCGTGTCAGGTAGGAAGCCTGAGGCGGGTTATTACGTCGAATCAACCGTACTCCTTTGGAAAGGAGAAGGTAAAACTCCTCATCGGGCTCTTCTGCATGAATATATTCAAACAGGGCCTGATGGATTATGTGAGGGATAACGTCATTTCCCTGGCCGATGTGAAGAAAGTGGACATAAAGGGAGGCAAGCTCAAGGTGTTTGATAAGGATGGTGAACTACATACAGTTCCACTAAAAGAGATTTCTGATTTCGTCAACAAGGGCTGCCATGCATGCAGGGATTACACCGCCGAACTTGCCGACATATCTATCGGATCTGTAGGCTCAGAACCTGGTTGGTCAACCGTATTTGTGAGAACTGACATTGGAAAAGAGATACTTGAAGGAGCGATAGCCAAAGGCTATGTTGAGGCAGAAGAGATAACGGACTTTTCAGAGCTGATCAGGCTAACGAATATGAAGAGAGATAGGGCAGAGAAGAAAGGATACTGAGCTCACAACCTTATTGCAATCTTCACCTGTGCAGTTTGTGCAATTCCAGCAGCGTAACTTGCAATACGCTTGATATCGCGACTTATGGTAGTTAATGCCATCGCAACCTTTGTGTCCATTCCCCTATCCATTATCTTCTCGGTTATGTCTCTGTCAAACTCCCGCACCCAATCCATTCGATCGATTACACTGTTTGCAAGTGCAAAATCATTGTTAAAGAATGAACGAGTGGCTTTGTGCTGCATCTCGATAGCAACGCTTGAATGATTGAGTAATGCACCCAGCAATATGTCGTTTATGTTCTCTTCGTTTATATTGGCTATCTGAGTGGCCATATCGCTTGCATAGTAAGCCATTTTGCTCAGGTCTCTGCCAGCGACTGCCCCGATTACACAATCTCTCATCTGCTTTATCCCGATGGACTCGGCAATCTCTTTATCTTCCATTGAGAGCATCACCTGCCGCAAGAGTAACCTGTAAAGCTTGTCAACGTCCGAGAATCTATTTATAACGTCCAATGCGAGTTCCGGGTTGTTGTCTCTTAGTGCATGTATAGCATCCTCGTGCATGGAAGAGACGAGAACACATATCCTTTTCAAGAGGTCCTTTATCGGAAATTTTGATGGGTCAACAAGGGTCCTTATCGAGATTCTATCCGAGAACTCCTCAGAGATCTCCGTGCCTGTCAAATTAATTATTACATTTTTTATCAGCCTCTTCCATTCTTGAGTAATAATATTCTTTGAGGTTATATTTATCACATCAGAACCCCGCATATAACAGCTCACAATCTGCCTTTCAAGAAGTGTTGGCTCGTTATAGGCCTCCAAATTCAAATTCACTTCTGTATTAAGATTATCTGATCTTTTTGGAGAGAATATACTGAGAGAATTTTCATCTGCATTCAATTCTATCCTGTCACCACTATTTAACCCCGCATCCTGCACCCAGGACTTTGGAAGTGTTATGAAATAGCTACCACTTGCGCTCATCTGAATCTTTCTCGATTCCATCTATACCACCATTAATATTTATTAACTTTCATGTTTTATATGTACATATCTACATAAATATATTTTATACATACTTACTATCATATACATATTTTATTTACAAAAAGTATATAAATGTTTTGGTCTTATGTATATAATAGAGGTTAAAAGATATGAAGAATATAATGTTACTATTGGACACAGACAAACACCCGACGCCATTTGATATTCTGATGGCATACGACTCAGGATTTGACGCAATAATTCCATACGAAGAAGTGGAGCCTAATGATGTTGTTGACATCGTTCAGGACGCTATGTTCTCAAGAGGAGTAAAGGGTTCTAATTCTACGACAATATTTGTAGGCGGAACAGACGTAGATAAGTCAAGGGATATATTCCAACAGACTGTAAAAGCGATGGTCCCACCATTTGAGCTATCAGTGATTTTCGATCCGAGAGGTGGACATACAACATCGTCTGCTTTGATGGCAAAGATCGAGGAAGCACTATCAGACAATGGATTTGGAGGCCTTGAGGGTAAGAAGGTAACGGTACTTGCTGGAACCGGTCAAGTAGGACAACTTGCAGCGATAATCTGCTCTTCAAAGGGTGCAGATGTCACGATAACCTCCAGAAAAGGTTCAAAAGCCCAAGATATTACAAAGAGCATTGAGGAGGAGACGGGATTTAAAATCTCTGGGGTCCAGGGGGCCACTCCCGATGAGATTTACGGGGCAATAGAAGATGCTGATGTTGTGATCTCCACTGGAAAAGCAGGGGTTCAATTGGTCCCCATGGAGATGCTACAGAAACTGAAAAATTGCAAAGTTGTCGCCGATGTCAATGCAGTTCCTCCACTTGGGATAGAAGGGTTGGACGTAAGAGATGATAAGAGGGAGATTATACCCGGAATTTATGGGATTGGTGCACTTGCAGTAGGAGATCTTAAGTACAAAACAGAGACGAGAATACTAAATGAAGCCAGAAGATCCAAAAGTGGAGTATTTGACTACAAGTTTGCATTCGAGAAAGCAAGGGAGCTACTGAAGAAGAAAGCGAGTGCAAGAGAAGTCCTTGAGTTCGAGCCTTTGGAAGGTAAGAAGCTCACAGTAATATTTATTCAAAAAGTTGGGGTACCGTCCGCAGAGGAGCTTGATTATTTGAAGAGTTTGATCAAGGAGTACGATCCAGACTTTGCAGCCACTGAACTCGGAAAC
The DNA here is from genome assembly GCA_034190245.1 of Halobacteriota archaeon. Taxonomy (GTDB): domain Archaea; phylum Halobacteriota; class Syntropharchaeia; order DAOWMC01; family DAOWMC01; genus JAXHTJ01. Next base: position 9,836 of record JAXHTJ010000038.1, read on the forward strand.
CGTACAATAGACAATTTCTACAAGAAAGACCCTTATGCAAGAGTTTTCCAGGATGCTGGTGTACTGATCTACCCGGTTGACATATCAGAGTACGCAAAGACGAGCATTTCCGCAGTTGTGGATGAGAAGAAGCGCCTTGCTGACAGGTTGACTGCAACTTACGAAGATTTAGATAACATATCAGACGAAGCAAACGCAGAATATGTAAAGGCCTACGCAGATGCACTCCAAGCCGAATATAAGGAAGTGAAGGAGCACGCAGAGATAACGGTAAGAAACAGCTGGATGGTCAAAGGAGTCATGGATTACTCAAAGGAGTTCGAAAAAGAAGAATTAGTGTGCCTATTCATCGGAGGAATCGCTCACTGGAAAGGTATGGTAGATCTGTTAAGGTCGATGGATGTTGAGGTGAGGGAGGTTTAAATGGAGACGTTGGAATTTGTACCTCTGGATGGGAAGAAGCTAACTGTTGAATTTATTCAGAAGAGTGAAAGGTTATCTAAAGAAGATATCGAGCATATAAAAAGATTGATTGAAGAAAAAAAACCAGACTTTGCAGCAGAAGAACTCGGAGACCGCACAATAGACGATTTCTACAAGAAAGACCCTTATGCAGGGGTATTTCAGGATGCTGGTGTACTGATCTATCCGGTCGACATATCAGAGTACGCAAAGACGAGCATTTCCGCAGTGGTGGATGAGAAGAGGCGATTGGTAGATGCAGTTGAAGCATCTTACATGGATGAAGAAGATGCCGAATATGTAAAAGCCTATGCAGAGGCCCTTCGTGCGGAATATGAGGAGATGAGAGAGCAAGAGGAGATCTCGATCAGAAATGACTGGATGGTTAAGGGAATCCTGGACTGCGCGCACAGAGTCTCCAAAGAGGACATTCTGTGTATCTTCATTGGTGATGCGATCCATTGGGATGGTATGATGGAGCTCTTGAGATCTGTTGGGGCAGAGATTCATACAACGCCTTTTCCCACATCGCAACAAATTCATAATGCATATATAGACGTGGAGTCAACAGGACCTATATAAGGTGTTATTTGTGGGAAAAATAGGTTCTGTATGCGTTATTGGTGGTGGAATAGCCGGAATGCAAGCCTCTCTGGACCTGGCTGATTCCGGCTTCAAGGTATATCTAATCGAGAGTAGTCCAAGCATTGGTGGGAAGATGTCTCAACTGGATAAGACATTTCCTACCATGGACTGCTCCATATGCATCCAATCTCCAAAGATGGTAGAAGTTGGAAGACATCCGAACATTGAGCTTTTGACTTACTCGGAACTAACATCTGTTTCAGGTTCAGAGGGAAATTTCCATCTGGATGTGTTGAAAAAATCGAGATATGTTGACTTAGAAAAATGTACAGGTTGTGGGGAATGCACAAAGGTTTGCCTACTCAAAAATAAGATTTTAAACGAGTTTGATGTTGAAACTAGCAAAAGGGGGGCGATATACGTACCGTTTCCCCAGGCTGTTCCTCTAAAGGCATTGATAGATAGTAATAGGTGTATATACCTGACAAAAGGAAAATGCGGGAATGGTCCAGCATGTGTTGGCGTATGCGACGCTCAAGCGATAAATTTTGAAGAGAAAGACGAAGTGATGAAGATTGACGTAGGTGCAATTATATTATCGCCTGGGTATGATCTTTTCAATAATATCTCAAAAAGATATCTTCCTGACCATCCAGACGTTGTTACGTCTCTTCAGTTTGAACGGCTTGTCTGTGCTTCCGGTCCGATGAAGGGACATCTTGTCAGGCCTTCCAATGGGGAAAAACCGAAAAGGATAGGATTCATACAATGCGTTGGTTCTAGGTGTGAAGAGAATGAACCTTGCTCTTCGGTATGCTGCGTATATGCGACAAAAGAGGCAATAATTGTAAAAGAGCACGAACCCGATGTTGAGATCTATATATTCTATATTGATATACGTGCGTTTGGGAAAGGATTTGAAGAGTTTGTTGTACGGGCAGAGGAAGAGTATGGGATAAACTATATCAAATCATCAGTCTCCGAGATCACAGAAAAGGAAGGTAGGCTTACAGTCAGGTTTGAAGACACAAAAGAGAGTGGCATAGAGGAGATGGATCTGGACATAGTTGTCTTATCAAATGGTCTTGTACCATCGAAATCCACTGAAAAACTTGCCGATATCTGTGGAGTCGAACTCAACGATTACGGTTATTTCAAGACAAGCCTTTCAAAGCCGATGGAAACAAATGTTTCGGGTATCTATGTTTGTGGGGCCGCCGGAGGACCAATCGACATCCCGGACAGTGTTGCCCAAAGCTCGGGTGCTGCTGTGAAGGCATCTTCTCTGCTTCATAAAGAGAGGAATAAACTCGTTGTTGAGGAAGAATATCCACCGGAGATAAAAATTGAAGGAGAGCCCAGAGTCGGAGTTTTTGTATGCCACTGTGGGATCAATATCGGTGGTGTTGTAAACGTTCCAGAGGTAGTAGAATATGCAAAGACTCTGCCTAATGTCGTTTATACAAATGAAAACCTGTATACATGCTCACAGGAGACAAACGAGATAATAAAAAACGCAATAAAAGAGCAGAACTTGAACAGGGTTGTCGTCGCTGCTTGCACACCGAGAACGCATGAGCCTTTATTCCAGAATACGTGCGCTGAAGCCGGTTTAAATCCTTATCTCTTCGATTTTGCAAATATTCGAGACCAATGCTCATGGGTCCACATGAATGACCCACAAAATGCAACAGAAAAAGCAAAGGATCTGGTCAGGATGTCTGTTGCTAAGGCAAGGCTTTTGAGTCCACTTGAGAGGCAGAAGGTTCCAATTACACAGAAGGCCCTTGTTATCGGTGGCGGAATTTCTGGTATAACAGCCGCACTGGACATTGCAAATCAGGAGATACCGGTATACCTGGTTGAAAAAGAGAAGGAACTGGGCGGGTTCTTGAGAAGTGTAAAGAGACTCCATAACGGTGAAAAATCATCTGATCTTCTGAATGATCTGGTTAAAAAAGTAAAGGAAAATGGGTTTATAGAGGTGTTTACGGGATCGGAAGTAAAGAATGTTGAAGGTTATGTGGGCAACTTCAAAGCCGATATTATAAGTGGAGATGATGGCAGTAAAACTGAGATTGACTTCGGTGCCTCGGTAATTGCGATCGGTGGGGATGAACTCAAGCCAGACGAGTACGAATATGGAAAAGATAAGAATGTTGTAACTCAGCTTGAATTTGAGAAGATCCTTGAAGATGGGATTGACGCAAAAAACATTGTCATGATCCAGTGTGTCGGCTCAAGAAACGATGAGAGACCCTATTGCTCCCGTGTCTGCTGTACTGAAGCGGTTAAAAATGCTCTGCGCATTAAAGACCAAAATAGTGATTCAAATGTTTTCGTACTTCATAGAGACATCAGAACCTACGGCGTTTTGGAGACTATGTACAAAGAGGCGTTATATCAGGGCGTGGTATTTGTAAGGTTTGAAAAGAAAGATCCACCGTCCTTTGAAAATGGCGTTATCTCTGTTCATGATTCTCTTTTAAACAAAAAGATACAGATCGAGCCTGATTTGGTTGTATTAAGTACGGCATCTGTTTCAAAAGAAAACGGAAAGGAAATTGGTGGCATGTTTAAGGTTCCGCTCGATAAAAACGGTTTCTTCTTCGAGGCGCATGTAAAGCTTAGACCTGTTGACTTTGCAACAGATGGCGTCTTCTTATGTGGTGCGGCTCATTTTCCTAAGCTGATAGAAGAATGCATTGCCCAGGCAAGTGGTGCGGCGTCACGTGCATGCAGGGTGCTCTCAAGAAAGGATGTTGAAACTGAAGGCATCGTTTCAACGGTGGATGAAAACAGGTGTGTTGGCTGTGGTGTATGCGAGGAGGTATGCCCATACGGTGCAATTTCAGTAAAAGATAATGTTGCCGAGGTTACAGCAGTTTTGTGTAAGGGATGTGGCTGTTGTGGTTCGAGCTGTATCAGACGGGCAATTACGATGCAGCACTTCTCTGACGAGCAGTTGATCTCTCAAGCAAGAGCGGCCATGGAGGTGATGTGATGGGTTTTGAGCCCAAAATTGTCGGATTTTTATGCAACTGGTGCTGCTATGCAGGAGCCGACCTCGCTGGCGTAAGTAGGTACCAGTATCCAACAAATGTAAGGATCGTAAGAATGATGTGCAGTGCTCGAATTGATCCGGTCATCATACTCGACACTTTTTTGCACGGTGCCGATGGCGTTTTTATCGGAGGATGCCATTTAGGAGACTGCCATTACATATCCGGAAATTACTTCGCAGAGAAGAAGATCGATATGACAAAGAGGCTTTTAGATAAAGCAGGTCTTGATAGGGACAGGCTCAGACTCGAGTGGGTTTCAGCGTCGGAAGGTGTGCGTTTTTCAGAGGTCATAACAGAGTTTACAGATAATATCTCAAAGCTTGGTCAAAGTCCTTATCTGGAAAAATCCTTGGCAATTGAAGCAGCAAAAGAAGCCGCGTCAGATTACAGACTCAGAATACTTGCAACAAAACAGATGGAACTTATGGAAGAAGGCAACAGATATGGTGAAGTTTTCACAGAGCAGGAGATGAATCGTCTTCTGGAAGATATAATCAACGACGAGGTCGACTCAAAAAAGATACTCCTTTCATTGAAGAAAGAGCCACTTTCTGTAAAAGAATTGGCCTTAAAGCTTGAAATAGCTCCCGAACGGGTCTTAAGAATGGTTTTGGACTTAAAGAGGTTGAACCTTCTTGATGTTGATAAAATTGAAGGCCCTTCACCGATATATCTCGCAAAAGAACCCCAGGATGAATGGTTTGAGCCAAATGAAACGGAGGGTCAAGTACCTAATAAAGAAGTCGCTCAAATTGATAAGCCAGAAAAGAGTCTTCTTGTTATTGGCAGCGGAAAGGCTGGATTAGATGCTTCTCTTGATAAAGCAACAAATGGAAATGAAGTATATATTGTTGAAAGATCACCTTATCTTCTTGGGACAGAGTCTAAAATCGAGGAACTTTCAAAAAATCAGAATATAAAGATAATAACAAACGCAACAATAGAGAACATTAGCAAAAACAATGGAAGCTATGATGTTACATTTAACAGAAAGGCAATACGAATAGACGCAGATAAGTGTGACAACTGTGATGAATGCTTTAAAGTCTGTCCTGTTAAGGCGATTGACAGGTACAATATGGGAATTATGAATAAAAATGCCGTTTATTCTCCATATCCTGGTTACCCCTACCTTATCGAGAAGGAAACACCTTTCTGTCAGGCAACATGTCCGGTTAGCCTGGATATTCGCGGCTACATCGGTTTAATTGCAGATGGCAAGTTTAAAGAGTCCTACGAGCTGATCAAGGAGAAAAATCCACTTCCCAGCATTTGTGGTAGGGTCTGTACACATCCTTGTGAGGATATGTGCAAAAGAGGGATCATAGATGAGCCCCTAAAGATTGCTTCCTTGAAAAGGTTTGTATCCGATTGGGTATATGATAATAAGGTGGAAGTGACTGAACCAAAAATCCGAAAAAACGGTAAAAAAGTGGCAATAGTTGGGTCCGGTCCTGCTGGACTCGCATGCGCCCATGATCTTGCACAGTATGGGTACGATGTGACAATATTTGAGAAATTTCCGGTGGCAGGAGGGATGTTAGCCGTTGGTATTCCTGAGTATCGTCTGCCAAAAGATGTCCTTAAAAAAGAGGTCGATTTAATATTGAATCTTGGTTGCGTCCTAAAAACAGATACCGAAATCGATAAAGACTCCTTTGCAAAAATAAAAGAGGAATATGATGCCGTATTTGTTGCCGTTGGTGCACATTTAAGCAGAAAATTGGGCATCCTTGGAGAGGATCTTGACGGTTTCATCCACGGCGTAGATTTTCTTAGAAGACTGAACCTTAAGGAAGAGGTGAAGATCGGGAAAAAAGTAGCGGTGATAGGTGGTGGTAATGTTGCAATGGACGCTGCTCGTTCATCATTAAGATTGGGGTGTGAAGAGGTATTCATCGTTTATAGAAGGTCAAGGGCCGAGATGCCTGCGTCAATTGAGGAGATTGAGGCCCTGGAGGAAGAGGGGATAAAAACTCACTATTTAGCAGCACCAGTAAAGGCAATGGGTAAAGATGGTAAGCTTACAGGCATCGAATGCATAAAGATGGAGCTTGGAGAGCCCGATGAATCGGGGAGAAGAAGGCCTGTTCCGGTAGAAGGATCAGAATTTGTTATAGAATGTGATACTGTAATTCCAGCGATCGGGCAATCTTCAGATCTCAAGTTATTAGAAGATAGCGGAGTCGAGACACCTAAAAACAAGTGGATAGAGTCCGATAAAAATGGTGCGACTTCTGAAAAGGGTGTTTTTGCCGGTGGAGATGCCGTAACCGGACCCAAAACAGCAATTGAGGCGATAGCGGCTGGGAAAACTGCTGCATTAGCCATAGATGAGTACCTTTTGGGAAATAAAAGACCTGACTTTAGACTTGACGAAAATGAGATCGATCTAAATGAATACGGTGATATTGAAAAGACTAAACTGTCCAGGTACTATTACCCAACAAAAGAGATTGAAGCTGAAGATAGGGTCGCCATGCCAGAGCTTTCTGTTGAATCAAGGATAAACAATTTTGATGAAGTAGAAACTGGTTTTACAGAAGAGATGGCAATTAGGGAGGCAAAACGCTGTCTTAGTTGTCGAAAATGCATTGGTTGTGGGATATGCGGAGAGGCATGTCCAAAAGATGCCATAGATTACGACCAAAAAGAGGAGACTTTAACCCTGAGTGTTTCGGATATAATCCTCTCACCGGTACTGGAAGAAATTGCCCCTCTTGAGGCATACAAATATTTGAATGTGGTCACATCGGCCGAGTTAAAGGTTATGTTAGACAAAGAAGGCCTTTATGGTGGAACGGTAATGCGGCCTTTTGATGGGGAAATTCCAGAGAAGATGGCCTTTACCCTCGGGAAAAATAATGGTGAAAGAGGCGATATCCCTGATGCTACAAAAATCTCAAAAGATGATCTAATAGAGATAGTAGAAGATCCCGAAACGAGAGATTTGGATGTAAGGTATAAATCAGACGGGGAAGAAAAGGTAGAGAGATTTGGGATGGTCGTGTTGTCATCTGATAATAAGCCTTCAAGGTATGCAAAGGACCTCAGTAAGAAGTTTGGGCTTGATTTGGTTGAGGGGTAGGTGAAAAGCCGTAATTTGGGCATTTTTGTGGCTTTTTTATTTTGATTTTAGAAAAGTCATAGTATCTGACAGTTTGTGCTTCAACAACAATCCCCCCAAATTAAGAATTGGTATTAGCCGTTACATCAGATAATAACCTTGATCTTTTCATGTTAGAAGTCTTTTTCCAATAACTCTTTTTCAGCCATTTCAGGAAACTTTCTGGGGGGTGAGATTAGGATGTTTAGGCATGGGCCTCTACCGTCGACAATATTCTAAAGTTCTTTCCTCTGTTGGTATTTCTTCACCATGCTCTTTTAGGCTCTCAATATATAACTCTATAGCCCCCCTTGTCTTCTCAATTGATTCTTCTATTGTGCCCCCATAGGTGACACACCCCTGAAGAGTCGGGACTATTACCGTGTAGCCTTCAACAGGTTCTTTTCTGAATAATATTCGATAGCTTAAAGATTTTATATAACCGCTTCTTGGAATTTATACTAATTATATTTAGGCTAATTTTTTGTGAGTCGGGGTTGTTGTTTTGTAAAAATTTGGGTAAAAAATTCAATTGGAAAATTACGCCATCATGCTTGTGAAAAAGCAAACTGCCAGTGTAACATCTATAAATTTTCCCAAATTTTTTCTTTTTCATACTCAATTAAATCAGAATTTTCAATTAAATTCCTATTTTTTATTTCATCTAAAACTTGATCTTCATTCATAGTTGCAGATATTTTATTTTCTAATTTTAGCGGTGTTCGATGGAAAGCCATTTGTTCCATTTCTGCCTGTTGTATAAGGGGAAATTAGTTTATTGTATTGGCTGAAAAAACTGAATGTTTTAGGTTGAATTTGGATGGGGGTGAATAGTTACAATTTATTTATTGCAGACTTTGGTATTCCGTATTCTATAAGGATCGAAAGATTTTCTCTTACAAAGTCGTTTTCAATTTGACTTGCGTAAAATGAATAATCCCCCGGATCAAGGTTATTTT
>JAXHTJ010000039.1:0-17889 GCA_034190245.1 Halobacteriota archaeon
AGAAGAGGTTTGATTAGTGACCATTCTCCTTCTGTTAATTCCTCAAACTTCACGAAGTCCCCTCAAATTATGATAATCTGTTATGAGGATGATGAATGTAAATGTTTTGAAATGGGTTCTACCAATAAAAAGATAAGAGAAGGAAAGAACCTTAAAAATATCTTTTATCTGCCTTAAGGGATTCTTTTCCTTCTTTAAGTCATTATTTTCTGAGTTCATAGTGGACCTCAATCACTTATCAACTGTATCCGGGTGCAACCACTGATTTTGTTTATTTAAGCTCTCATGAACCGTTGACTTGGAGATGTCCAGCTTCATCAAATAATTCTCCTAACCTCTTGGCCTTGGATTCAAGAGCTTCAAGAATGACCTCTACATCATATTTGATATTATCACTTAAATCATGGATACGTAATCTGCCCACCATAGGAAGCTATCTCTGATGGTAAAGCGAAAATCCCGAATACAATGACTGCCACAATAACCGCTACAAGAAGTATCACAATCACACGCCATTTTGACTTTATCACATTGATATATCTCATAATCTTAAATCTACTCCTCAGATAGGTTGCATAATCGATGCAGTTCTCTCAAGAGATATGAACTTATACCTCTAATAACGTAATTTCCATTATCATCCTTTATCGTGGCATCATTATTTTTATTGATTATACTACTTATCTCTTTCAGATCGATTATAATGGCACCTTCTTTTACCTTCTCTTCCTGTGTTGTAATCTCACCCACCACTCCATAATTTCTTCTCTCAATGAGATATGGATTGATGACTCCGAAGAAGAGAAAAATGAGAAAAAGAGCAAAAATAATTATTGAGAAAGTGGTAATGAATGGTAAGCTAAAAGCGTTACCTCCATCGATTAATTCGTAGACTATCGAAGGGATGATAAATGAGAGTATAATGATCATAACGTATTCTGTATACCTGATAGAGTCTTTTACATCGTGTTTTAAGATGATGAGAGCATCTTTTGTAAGAAAAAGATCAACATGTACAGACTCGCCGAATCTACCGATAAGATAACAAGTTTGTTCGTATTGGATATCAAATGGTTTTATGGAATCCATGGTTTCAACTTTAACTTGGAATGTAGGTTAGGCATGTCTGTGCAATAATTTTAGTAGGCTTGGTCACTGAAAGTATAGAATGGATTGACATTTCCACATTCATATCACACCACTACCTCACGTACATCGATAGGGATTACTTCTCTTGAATTGGAATCTTCATAATACAGCCTTATGTCGACCATAGAATGGGGATATACCTCGGTTTCAAAAGTCTCTGTTATTTCACCATCAAGAATGACTTTAAATGTATAATCTCCTTCTGGCCGAGTGAATTTAAGTGAGGATGGTTTTTGATACTCTATAATCTCTTTTGGACTTAAATCGTGTATTTCTTTTAATATGGATCTATTATTAGGGTCAAATACCTCGATAACCACTTTGTGACTATTAACATCTTCGTTATTTATGCGGTATAGGGGTGATGGAGGACCAACTAAGACGAATGGAAAGATAACGTAAAAACATATTGCCACCAGGACTACTATACCCACACTGGTTAGTATCTTATTTCTTCTTTTCATGATTTTTATCCCCAATAAATATTAAACTCGTCCCGTAGGGGCAGACATTATAATTGGCAACAATGTGATATAAATATTTTTTTGTTTCTTGATTTTTAATTGTGTTAGCCCAGTCTACTGTTTGGATATAACACCAGATAATTCAGACATTTTGTACGAATCTACACGTTCAGCAACTTCATTCCATTGTTCTACCCTTTTTGTTACTTCTTCATCTGGTATTTTATCGTATAGCGACCATGCTCCAAGGTCACCTTCCATTTCAGACTCTCTTAATGGGACAACTGTTGATGTGTAGATAGCTATCACAACCGTTTTTTCTTCTTTATCCTCTGGTTTCTCTAAAATCACCATTACACCTTCTTTTGGATAACTATAGCATACCGGCTTTGTGGAAAGTATCTTGTATTTTGGATATTCTTTTTCTGCTGCTTCCATAGCCTTACTAGTAGCGATTTCTCTGTCTAAAGGAGGGGTTGTAATCACACGATGTAATGAGTTGCCAAGCACTTTACTTGCAGCCATCTCCATTTCACCGATAGCCTTTTCATCTTTTGTCACTGCAAATTCATAAAACAACTTTTTTCCGTGGATATCGTAGACGGTTACGGGATCTTTTTGTACAGTTGCACCATCCCACTCCTCTAAACCGGTGGTTTCATCTGACACCCATTCTGTGGCAAATACCACAGCATGTTTCCACGCCATATCTTCATCTACGTAGTATTCTTCCATGGGATTGTCATTTTGAGAGGTTTCTAATTCAGTGTTATCATTATCTGCATAATTGTTCAATGATATCGCCACAACAGATGCTATTATAATTGTCAACACTACTATAATAATCAAATATTTTTGGTTCATAATGAATGCTCCTTTTCACAGCTTAGCGAGTAATAAAATTTTAATTCGAATTAGCGTTTTTCAGTCAACTGTTTTTCTTCTTCTTCACCCATCAAGAACATCAGGAAATACCCTAATCACATTGCTCTCGTTTTCTAAAAGATCCAAAGTCTCTTCGATCTCACTATAACGTACGTTACTTCCAAATTTTATGTATACCCAGTTAACTTCTTTTGCTTCCAATGAGTATTTGTCGAGATGCTCTTGGAGTTCTGTTATATCAAAATCTAAATCAAGTTTACCGAAACAACTTTCGAAAAAAGCAAATATACTCCCCTCTTCCTGTTTTACTGCCGTGATTTCTATACTTTCGTTCTCCCACAAAGTTTCTTTTAAACTGTTGAACTCAGACAAAGGAATGACCGTGTAATACCTAGGGGAGGACCGCTCTACTTCTGCAGTAAATGAGGTGAGCAGGTTCTCTCTCAAAATTCCTTCAACTTCAGATATGGTCTCGTCACTCAACGCTAAAAAAATTCCTCCGACATAGAGTTTTCCACTGTGTTTGTACCTCTCCTTGATAACAACTGTTCCTTCATCGATATTATCATCATTAGCGTCATGGTTCAATAACATCACTCCAACAGATGTAAATATAATTACAAACACCACTATAATAATCAAATTTTTTGGATTCATGATTTTTACTCCTCTGATAAATTAAGTGCTTAAAATATAAAAAAGTGAGGGTTAACCCCTCACATAAATATAGTTTGTGTGGTAAACCCAGTCCCAGTTTTCCCAGTATATGAGCCCCATAAAGGGTGGGGATGGGTCATTGATAAGTAGGTAGAAATTACTTCCAGTGAACCACCATCCTCTGCAACATCTTGCATGTCCTGAAATACCACTTTTTAACGGTCTACCCGCATTTATCTCGGATACAACCTCACCCCAAGTAGGACTATAGTCGGGATTAGAGTTGGGTTTGTTTATATAATTTCGGTAATAGTTCAGTTGACCTTGCATTGTTGTTCCAGACGAAGTAGTTCCCATACAAGCAGCTACGTAAGCTTGTGAATGGGTGTAACCATGGTACTTCGCTATCATTTGTCCTGTGGCTGGTGCACACCAGTAAGACGTTAGCTGAGCATATAATGGCACGTACAAATAAAAGCTACCTCTGCTACCTCTATCAGAGTAGTCATTTAACGACTGATCGGTTATGGCACCGGGATTTTCAGATATTTGGTGTGCATTAACAAATTTAGCATCACTGTTCCATTTCTCTACCCTTTCAGCCCGTTCTTCAGCGGATAATTTGCCGTAGATCGACCATGCTCCAAGTTCACCTTCCTTTTTAGGTTCTTTTAATGGAACCACTGAAGATGCGTATATCTCTATTATAATCGTTTTTTCTTCTTTAGCTCCTGGTTTTGCCAAAGTTACCATCACACCCTCTTTTGGATAGCTATAACAAACAGGCTTTGTAGAGCTTATTTTGTAGTCAGGATATTCTTTTTCTGCTATCTCTATAGCCTTCTGTGCTGCACTTTCTCGATCTAAAGGCGAACTCATGATTACCCTACGTAATGAACTGCCAAGCACTTTACTGGCAGAGATCTCTACCTCACCAATGGCCTTACCATCCTTTGTCACTGCAAATTCATAAAACAACTTTTTTCCGTGAATATCATAGACAGTCACCGGATCTTTTTGAACCGTTGCACCATTCCAGTCCTCTAAACCTGGAGCATCATTTGCCACAAATTCTGCAAGATATACAACTGCGTGTCTCCATGCCGTATCTTCGTCTACATAATAGTCCTCAACTTGATAACCCTCTTGAGAAGCTCCTGCAACAAAGATTGATCCCATGAGTAGTAGCGATATTAAAAACACTGCTCCGGCTTTCATTCCCATCTTTTTAAATCCCTTTTTCATCTTTTATCACCTCCTTTTCCTACTATAAGAGGCGCCTATATTTTGAGCTCAAATCCCAATACCCCCAAACCCCCATCAAAGTATTTTTTCGTTCAACTTTTTTGAACGAAACCAAAGATTTATATACCAGTTTTTTGTTGCTCTATCTACCATGCCTCGCCATTGGTTATTGCTCGAGTTATTCTTTGCCCCTCATCTGTAAGTTCATAATAGACCCATTTGCTCTTGTAGTTGCTCTTCTTTACAAGACCTGAATCGTTTAATATCTTTAAATTTAAGTGAACTGTTGATTTTGGAAGACTTAATCTCTTTGACAACTCGACTAAAGTCCAACGTCTTAAGACAAGCGCTCTGAGAATACCGATCCTAACATCTGAAGCTAAAGCATTTATGCATTTTATGTCTAGAGTGCCTTCGTCCTCTAATTCGGCCATCTATAAAACCTCTTACCTATACTCGACCTTTATGTGAATGCCACAAAGACTTAAGCTACTGCATCTGAATTGCAATACCACCACCTATGCAGGTCTGTATATGTATTTATCCATAAATGCACAGTATAAAATATTAATATTTAAATCTTTCTATTTATGGAAGAGTTATTTTATTTATATTTATACTAATCAAAAAAAAGTAAGAATAAAATAATAGATACAAAGGAAGTTTTTTTAATCATAAAGAAGAATTTTCTTTTAAAAGATGACTCTTGAGAAAGTATTTGGAAAGAATGCACAATTGATCGTACTCGAGAACCTGTTAAATAAAGAAAAAAATTACCTCTCTGGAATTGCTGAAGATACAGGGCTTTCGACTTCCAGTGTTTCAAGAGTAATAGAGCCGCTTTTAGAGATCGGACTTGTGAAAGAGGAACGTTTTGGAAAGCAGATCAGAATATTTCAATTAAACGATGAGAGCAAGATAACAAAACTTCTGATAAAGTTTTATGAGGATCTGGATAGGACGATAGATGGGTAGATCCTTTTACCATCTATCAAGTCTGATGATGAAGGTGCTACCTTTGCCGGGTTTGCTATCTGCCCATATCTCTCCATTGTGTGCCTCGATTATTCCTTTACATATCGCAAGCCCCAGGCCGGTTGAACCGGATTTTAGAATTGAGCCCTCTGACTGATAAAACTTATCGAATATTTTTTCCAGCTCATCTGGTGGGATTCCGATCCCTGTATCGGTTATTCTGATCTCAATTTGATCATCCATCTCTACCGCTCTTACTGTTACGCCGCCTTCTTCTGTAAATTTGATGGCATTATCGAGCATGTTGGTAAAGACCTGGATCAATCTCTCTTTATCTCCCTTGATCGGTGGTAGATCTTCAGGGAGTTCAATATTGAGCAACAGATCCTTCTCATCTGCCAATTGCCGTATGTTCTGAATAGAAGCTTGAAATATCGAGAAAATGTCCTGTTCCTCTAAATTCAACTCCATTTTACCGGACTCTATTTTGGATATATCCAGAAGATCATCAACCAAAATAGTCTGACGATCCACATTTCTGAGTATTATTTCTATCATCTCACGTTCTGTATCATCGTCGCAATTACTTGATGCCAGCATCTCCGCAGATATTCTCATAGCAGAGAGCGGCGTTTTAAGATCATGAGAGACCATGGAGATGAAATCAGATTTTAGTTGATCCACCTCTCTTAACTTTTTGTTGGCCTCTCCTAAATCTTCATTAGACTGCTTCAGATCATTTGTCTTTGTTTTAACCTCTTCTTCCAGCGATTTATTCCAGCGAGATAATATTACAACAGTGTATGAGCTCCATGAGATTATTATCCCAACTACTGCAAATATAAAGGTCATTTGACGAATGTACAACGAGGATATCATCCGATCAACCTCATTAACAGGAGTGCGTACACCGACCGACCAAATTTGGTTACAAGATTTTAATGGTGCATAGGCGATGATATGTCTGGTCCCGCCTTGACTTATGTTATTTATGTTATTATTATTGTACCAATAGTAGTAACCTGTACCCTCCCCGCCATTTATCTGTCTTTCAATCAAAGGCATAGCCTCAGTCCATGACATGTTTGTGGTGTTAAGGAATTTGATATAATTTTTGCCGATCATCCCGATATCTTTCTCGAATATCACCTCTCCTTTGTCATCAATCATGTACGCATTTCCCGTTTCACCGGATTTTATTGGTGAAAGAAAATAATTTGTTATGGTTGAGAGCTTGATTATCGCAAGTATTACTCCTTTGAATCCCTCATCTTCATAAATAGGCTCCCACACAAACAGTCCCAAACCACCTTCAAACATGGGCACCGGATCAGTGATGTATGTTCTTTTTATATCTCTTGCTTTATCAAACGCTTGACTTCTGTTCTCTATATACAGATCATACCCAATGGGCACCTCCTCTTCAGGATATCCAGAGACGACAATACCTGATTCATTTATAAACTCGATAACAAAAAATCCATCAGTTCTGTTATAAACCGTACCAAAGGATTGGGCCATCTCCTCAGGAGTCTCATTGCTTCCTTCTTCAGCAAGAATCTCTATTGCAATCACCCTCTCATTAATAAAGCTTTCAATTCCAGATGCGGCCTGTTTTGCAAGCATTAGCTGCTGTTCATTAAACTGCTCCTGAACCAGTTCTTTAACCTCACTATGAGAGTCGTATCCCAATGATATCACAACAGATACAAGAGTCAAGCTGATTGCGATGATAAGTACATTTCTGGATACCAAACTCATCAGGTCACCTTTAGGTTTTTTAAACAGTCCTCCGCAAGACCATCTTTACCCTGGCTTTTAATTCAGAAAGATTGAAAGGTTTGGTGATGTAATCATCAGCCCCCATCTCTATTCCCTTGACCTTGCTATCCACTTCGCCCACGCATGTGAGCATGACGATCGGAATATGATCTGTCAAGGGATCTCCCCTCAATTTTTGGCAGACCTCATAACCATCCATCTCTGGAAGCATCAGATCAAGTAGGATCAAATCAGGACGCTCAGACCGCGCTTTTTCTAAAGCTGAAAGCCCGTCCATTGCATCTACAACTGCATAGCCCTCAACTTCAAGTGCCTTTTTTAGTGGTGTTAATGTATCAATCTCATCATCAACGATCAGTATCTTAGTTCTAGTATCTGCCATCTTTTCCAGTCTTTTTATCACGGTACTTTCTTCGACACCCAGTCTTCTGGCTATCTCCTCGGTAGAGGCCTTAGCATCCTCCTCCAACATTTTCAGGATCTCTTTATCAATATCGTCCTTCATGCTTACGCCCTCATATAATAAGACCGGCTATCTTCTTAAGTTTACCTTCGTACTTTAATTCATCAGGGCTCTATTCCATTATCATATCAAGTGTTAATTTAACGTGATCTCCTACACAATTTGTGTTTCTAAGTGATTCGAGTATTTGAAGCCCCATTTCTTCTTCCTCTTTGGCCACATATTTTCTCTTCAGTTTTTATAATGCCTCTTTTTATAATGCCTCTATCTCTACTTTACATACATCTCTCTAATCTGCTTCCTCAACACCTTACCCACGGGAGTATGGGGAAGAGAGTTAACAAACACCACAGATTTAGGTCTCTTGTACCCTGTAATCTTTCCTCTACACCAGTCGATAATCTCCTCTTCTGTGGCAGTTTCCCCTTCATTGAGCTTCACCACTGCCCTAATAAACTCTCCCCACTCTGTATCAGGAACCCCGATGACGCAGGTCTCGTCAACCTTTGGATTTTGGAGTATTACTTCTTCCACTTCATTTGGGTAGATCTTCTCCCCACCACTGTTGATACATTCAGCCTTTCGCTCCACCACGTGGACCTCTCCCTTTTCATCAAACCATCCCAGGTCTCCACTGTAGAACCACCCATCCTTTATCACTTCTTTTGTCTTTTGCTCATCCTTGTAATAGCCTTTCATTATAGTGGGTCCACGATAGATGATTTCCCCTACTGCTCCACGCTTTACATCATCGCCCTTATCGTTGACGATACGAGTCTCTACTATTGGTATTCCAACTGATCTGTCTGCTATTTTATCTATATCCGCATCTACCCTGACTGTAGTTCCCGGAGACATCTCTGTTTGGCCGAAGACATCGACTATGACAGCTCCCTTAAATTTGGTAAGCATCTTCTTTTTCAGTTCTGCATGAGCGACTGCTGATCCAGTAATCATTATCAAAACCGAACTTTTGTCATAATTATCTATTTCAGGAAATTCTACCAATCTCTTCCAAGTAGTTGGTCCGTTACCAAGTATAATTGGCTTCTCCTTTTCCACAAGTTCCATTATCTCTTTGGGGTCATAGTGGATACTACGGTGAAGAACCAAAGTTATCCCTTGCAATGTATGCATTGCTATCTGGGGATAGGAAGCCTCATGGAATAGGGGAAGTCCGGGCCATAACACCCTAATCTGAACTTTTTTCATTAACCTGAGAAAGGTAGAAGTGCCCACTAGGTCGTACATCATGCTGGAAAGCTGCTTAAGAGCAGGGGGTGGTTGACCTCCACCCAACATTTCAGCAATCCCGGGAACAGGAAAAAGGTTGGATAGATTGGATATCGTCTCAGGGGATAATGTTACCTGTGTAAGTAGATCGGGCAGATTGCCAAATAAGCCGGCTACCATCCTACGGTGATTATCATGAGTCAGTATCACCCCTTTAGGATATCCCGTAGTTCCACCTGTATAGATCATAACCTGAGGATCATCATCGGCTATCTCCACCTTGGGAGGTTCAGTTGGCGGACATTTTCCCATCAGCTCCTCATAATCTAATGTGTCGCGAAGTATCTTCTTTCCTGAGCAGATAAAGTGCTTTACCTTTGGCAATTTAGGGCGGGCATGATTTACCTCATTCCACCATATATCCTCAAAGATGAAGATAGTTGAATCAGAATGATTGGCCTGATATTCAATATCCTTAGAAACGAACCTGAAGTTCATGGGGACAGGTATTGCCCCTATCTTCTGTATGGCATAATTTGACTCCAAAAACTCGGGGGAATCGTGGAACATAAATGTGACCTTATCTCCCTTCCTTACCCCTAGATCCCAAAGAGCATTGGATAACCTATTGACTCTATCGTTTAACTCTTTCCACGTGATTCTTCTATCCCCATAGATAACACTTATACCATCAGGATTACTCTTAACACAGTTAGAAAACCATTCCCTTATTGTTGATGCCATCTTATACACCCCAATATTCAGTTATCTTTTTACCTTTCCAATCATCTTATCAAGTGCCAAGTGCCTCTCTTATCACATCGCTTATATAGTCCAGATCTTTATTTGATATGCTCGGGTGTATCGGAAGAGATACCACCTGACTGGCCAACTTTTCTGAGACGGGTAAATGATCGTTATACCCCATATCAAGATAGAATGGTTGTTTATGTATGGGAATTGGGTAATGTATCCCGGTGTCTATTCCTTCTTCGTTAAGCACCCTCACAAGATCATCACGTGTGATATCACTCTCTTCTGTTACCCTGATCGTGTATTGGTGGAATACATGCTCACACCCATCCAATACACGTGGTGTAATTATACCTTTCAGCTTCAATTTCCCTGATAGATACTTTGCATTCTCCTGTCTTCTCTTCGTGAAACTGCTGAGCTTTTTTAGCTGTTCAAAACCCATTACAGCGCCAATATCTGTCATCCTAACGTTATATCCAAGCATCTCGTGCTTGTACCTCACCTTTGAGCCGTGTGACCTGATCATCCGCGCCTTCTCGCAAACCGCCTCATCATCTGTCGTTATCATGCCGCCTTCCCCGGTGGTCATATTCTTTGTGGGATAAAAGCTGAAACAACCGGTACCAAATGATCCGACCATCCTGTCATCGATCCTGGCGCCATGTGCCTGACAGGCGTCTTCTATCACTATAATATTGTGATCCTCTGCCATCTCTCCAATGGCTTTCATCTCTGCAGGGTGCCCGTACAGGTGGACCGGTATGATCGCTATTGTCTTAGGCGTTATCTTCTCCATAATGCCATCTGGATCGATGTTGAAGTCTTCCTCTCTCACATCTGAGAAGACCGGTTTTGCCCCCACAAAGAGCATCGAATTCGCCGTAGATATGAATGTAAACGAGGTTGTGATCACTTCATCACCTTCAGCTATTTCATGTGACAGAAGTGCAACATGTAATGCGGCGGTTCCTGAGTTTACGGCAACTGCATATTTAGTGCCGATATACTCTGCAAAAGCCTCTTCAAACCTCTTCACACCTTCACCCTGGGCGAGTGTTCCATCTCTCATGGTCTTTATTACTGCTTCGATCTCTTCATCTCCAATAAGCGGTTTTGCAATGGGAATCATCTTATCAAATCCTCTTCAGATCTTATTTTGTGTTTTGAGCTCCTTTGGCAATTCAACTATCTTTGCAGGAGATCCTATCGCAAGACTCCACCTAGGCACATCTTTTGTAACAAGTGCTCCTGCAGCAACCATGGCACCTTCTCCGATCTCTACATCCGGAAGTGTGGTCGAGTTTGCACCAATGGATGCACCTTTTCTAATTATTGGCCCCCTCAATTCATATTCTTTCCTTACAGGGTACTTATCGTTCGTCAGTACGGCATTGGGCCCGATGAATACATTCTCCATGATTGTGGTATTTCTCGGAATATAAACATTGCTCTGGATGCTGACGTTACTTCCTATGGTTGTCGATCCATCTATGACTGTACCTGTTCCGATCAGGACGTTGTTACCGATTTTGGTATCCTCTCTTATCACTATGTTATGACCGGTCTTGAAGTGATCCCCAATTTCCGTACCACAGTATATGACAGAGCCTGACCTTATAAGTCCGCCTTCTCCAATGATTGTTCCTCTGAAGTCGTACTCTTCTATATTCACTCCATTCTTAATATTCTCACTTAAGATTTGAGCATCTGGAAAACCAATAATCACATTCTCCATTATAATCGTATCTCTACCAATCCTAGATCTTCCATACACCCTGGCGGACTTATGAATGGTAACTTTATTTATAATAAATCCCCCTCAATACTTTTATAACCCATTAGTTATAGAACTAATCGCCGTAAATATGAATCAGATATTCATCTATTTAGTTGTATCGTTTGCCATAACTTTTTTGGTGATGCCTTATTATATTAGGAAACTTACGGAAAGCGGATTTACAGTGATCGATTACTACAAGAAGGATAAGCCGATGGTGGCAACAAAGGGCGGCCTCTTAATACTATTTGTCTCTCTTGTTCTAGTCTCTGTTGGATCTCTTACTTCTGAATTTCCTTCAGCCACCTTTAGAATTGTTACAGTACTGACGTTATTTGCACTTGCAGGAATACTCGACGACCTGATAAACATCGGTAGACCCGCGAAGCTGGTGATGCTCTATCTCTTCTCTTTTCCACTTGTAGGTTTGATTGACACAAGCATAGTTACCTTACCAATATTTGGCAGCATAGATTTCGGGATTCTTTATATACTTGCCGTCGTTCCAATTTACGTCATGGTTACGGCAAACCTTGTCAACATGCACTCAGGATTCAATGGTCTTGCCGCTGGAACGTCTTCCATAATCCTTGTGACGCTTTTGATCAAATCGGTCATGACAAACCAGACAGAAAATATCGTTGCCATAACCTTTATTACCGGTGCAACCTTTGCGTTCCTCTGGTACAACAGAAACCCCTCAAAGATATTCCTGGGAAATATCGGTGCCTTAACACTCGGCTCTGCAATCGGCATTCTGATTGTGCTTCAAGGATTTCTCATAAGCGGTTTTGTGATGCTTATCCCGCACGTAATAAATTTCTTGATGTATGTCTATTGGCGAGCAAGAAGGCTCCCACAGGCAAAGTTCGGAGAAGTAAGGGATGATGGTACTATCAAAGCACCCAATCCACTCACACTCAAATGGGCGCTGCCGTACTATAGAAAGGTGACAGAAAAGACTGCTACTTATGTGATGTTTCTTTTGACAGCAGTATTCTGCGGAGTGGGGTTGTTCATACCGGGATGATTGATCGGGTCCCTCCTTTTTACTTACGGCAATATACAATCCCGCTCACCAGCAGCTTTAAACTCATGCATTGCCCCTTTTGCGATCGTTTCTCTCACGTTTCTAAAATTAAAAGGCAGATCTGGATCTGCAAAGGCGACTTTAACGACAGGGCTCAGCGCCCATGCATCCATTCTTGCCTCGTGAGCGGCGACACTTCCAAGCGATGTATACAGGGGACCATCTGCCAGATAAGAACGGAACGGAACATTTGGCCCTTGCAGCTCTGTAGGCATCCCCTCATCGGGTAGAACCGATCCTGACATAGCCATCGCATTATGATGTTGTGTCTCAAATCCTGCCCAGCCAGTTCTCAGTATGGCCTCTTTCTGAAGCATAGAAGCACTGTAGTGTGCGGCAAGTGCACCAGCCATTGAATTGCCCGTCGCCCAGGCCGCACAGAAATCGGCAATACCAGCTGTAAATGCCGCTTTTATAAGCCCCCAATGATGTTCCTGGAGAAGCGGATACTTCTCGTACTCTTCCAGGCAGTACATCGTCGCCTCTTTTGCGCACTCGTGAATCACATCCCAGCTCATCTTCGCTTCGCAGGGTCCACCGTACTTCTTCTTTATCCAGTCCAGAACATAATAGCCAAAACTGTCGTTCACATCATCATTGTAATTTGAAGAGGGTCCAACAGTGGCTCCGACTCCCCCTATCATCATCTGACCATAGTACCACTGTGTGTAGAGGATAGTAGCAAGAGCGGCCCCTTCCATCGTAACCGGAATCGGATCATCCGGCATCCCGCTTTCATGCTGAATAATATCATATATGTAGCCGCACGGCATCCCACCGGGCTGATTATAACCTCTTGCTCTCGAATTAAACATCGATGTACCGATCCAGACGTATTTTGCATGTTTAGCGGAGAAGGCAAAATCCGAGATCGTCGATTCACCGGCACATGTTTTGTAAGTGGCGATCAATGCAAGGGATTGGGTCATCGCATTCCACCTGTGAACGATTGAGCCATCCATCGACCTCAGTCCATGTGTCGGTATTCTACTCACCTGCCAGAGGCTCTTTCCGATCTCTTCTTTCAGCTTTTCAGCCTTGTCTTTAGAAAATTCCTTGTTGATATCGATCAAAAATCTATTATCGATCTCGTCTGCCTGTTCATCGCTTCCTGAGAAGACTTTTACATATCCATCGGCACATAAGCTCGGGTTTACCTCTGCCATGTGCTCTTGGATGATCGCACCGCCGACTATCGTATGGTTTATAGTCTCAAGGTAAAGGTTTACAGATTCCGGCGTGATCTCTTCACCCAGCCTATCAACGAGTATCCTGTGTGGCAGGTCCAGACAGAATATAGCCGTTCTGAAGATGTCATCATACATCTGCTGCATAGCGGCGTTGTTCAGTACATGCTCATCATCGGCCTCACAGAAGACATTCGTCGAGCTGATCTTAACCGGTTCTAAATATCTCTGTCCGAGAGGAACGCCTATCTCCATCTCATCCACCAGATGATCGGGATCATAAAACGGTATCCCCCGCTCTCTTGCAATTCGTTTGGCGGATTCTATATACTCGGTTTTACGTTTCGATTGCCTTCTTCCGGCATATCTGTAGAAATCGGTATCAGTAATCTCGTTGGATGTGGTCCTGAATGTCTCTTCAAGCGATTTTATGTAATTCCGAGATTTATCTTCCATCTTCACCTCCCGTTGATCAGATCCGGTCTAAAACCACCGAGAACCCTAAGTTCCCCGATCCTTTTGACCACCTTCAACAACTCATCGGCATCCCTATGGGGCACCGTATCATACCTATAGGCCGTCGTCATATCTCTAAGCATATCCTCTGAGAATGGTACGCCGACTGATATTTTTTTATCGAGCTCTGTTGCCCGCTGATTCCTCAAATAAAGAACATTTTTTGTGTCTCTATCGTAGATGTAACGTCTACGTGCATCGAACATCAATCCATTCTCATCAAGCCTCAGCGAAAAACCGTGAACGGTAATTGAACGAAGGGCTACACGAGCCGGATCAAATATCTCACTCTCCATCAGTATTTTGGCACTCTTATCCAGATCACGTTCTCGCTGTTCAAAGAGCGTTCTACCGGAAAAGGCGACTGAATCAAAACCCCTGAACTCAGGTCTTGAAGCATATATTCTCAACCTCATCCAAGGCTGAACCGGTGCCAGATGCTGAGAATCCGTGAATTGGGCGTACCTGATCCTATCCCCGGCTTTGGCACCACTGGTTGCCCCTACCAGCTCTTTTATAGGATCGGAGGCTTCTTTTAGCTCATCCAGGGGTGGATGCACACTCTTGCAACTTTCTCCACACTTTCTATGACCCAGAAGCCGCACGATATCGTCATCGTCTATATCTCTCAGCTTTTTTGGCTGGTATTCTGGATTTAACAGTTCCCTTCGTCTTTTAGCGACTGTATCATCGCCTGGAAGTGATATCTTCATCTGACCCCCTCCTCAAAATCAATAGCAGCGGATGTGACGTGTTTGATTGGTTCTTTCAGTTCTTCCGGCAGCATATCCCTTATAGTTATATAATCGGTAGATGTCATATCTGGACTGAATAACTGCGTTCCCGCATCCAGGCACATAGCAGCAACCATACATGGTGCAATAAATCCCCTGCAGTGCCTCAACAGAGAATTTGAAGGTGAAAATGCACCGGGTCCGGCACCACCGTATATGCTGTGGGTGTAAAAGGATATTCCTATCGATGTTCCGAGAGCTCTGCCAAAATCAAGATCCGGCAAACCAACATTCAGCTTGATCAAATCGTTGAATGCGACAATAGAGGCGGGAACAGCCTGCGCAGCCCTCATAGCTCCACAATTGATGATGGTGGCAGCCAATTGCCCGGCGGCCATGTAAGCGTTCCATAGACACGCATCATCCGTCTTATACATATTGTATCCCGATGGTAGCGTCTCTTTTACACCTATCGCACCTTTTTCAGTTGCTCTCTTTACAAGATCTTCGATTATGCCAAGTATCGTACCATCTTCCCCGTTATCCTTAACCAGGTCATAAACGAGGTTGTTTGCGTTCAATCCCTGATATGCAAGACCTAAAAGATGATACCTCTCATAGACGGGGTGAAGTGCATCGCCACTCTCGAACATTGCTGCATGCTCAAGTATGGAAGATAAAGCCACACCGTTCAAAGTGTTTTTATTTGTAATGCTGACGATGTCATTTATCCTGTTGCTTCTGAAAGAAAGGCCTACACCATCCATGAGCGGTGGCCAGGCAGGGAGCAATCCAGTTATAGCACCTTTGATCTTCTTCGATTGAGGATACCTGCCAAAGATGGCTGATTTGAGCCTTTCAGATCCATCAAAAGGTGTTATGTTGAAGATATCGGCGATGGCATGAGCCGTAGCAGTAGCCGCGATTAAGACAGCCGATGAGCTTTCACTGACCATCTCGGATCTTAGTGAAGGGATCTGTACAAGCATAATCTCGTCGCCTTCTGAAAGCTGCACTTCTGTATCATCATCCGGTTTTACCTTGACCATATCCTCAACGGACCTGGCTATCTCTTCGGCATTTTGAACTATATCAAGGTGCATTTCTGAGCCCGGAATCTGGCATTCATCACCGATCATCATCTCGCTTCCAAGCCTCCCGGTACCAAGTGCAGCCTCTATCTTACTTAAGTTGACGATAGCTGTTCTTTTGAACGTACTTACAATCTTTTTGATAGCACGATTGTGAAACTGACTTATCGCCCCAATTGGGATATCTTCTGCAGATATCTCTCCATTTTCATTATACAAATCTATTCTATCTTTGTGCTTGTACATGGTTCATTCATATCTAACTTACAAATCTTTTTAACAGATCAAGTACATTAATATTATCGTTTCACTTCAATCCTCAAGAGGCAGCCTACTGGGTACGGATTCCGGGATGCACTCGTGGAGTTCGGCCATCGAATGATCCGTCAATGCTTCAAGGAAGGCTATAATATCATCCACATCTTCATCTGAGAGATTAGGTGGATTTTGTAGAAAAGGATCAAGATTTTTAAGGATAGCTGATATGGTCTCTTCGTCTCCTTGGAAGGTGTCTTGTAGCTCTGGATCCAACTGGCTGACATCGTAGTTACGCAACGCACCCTCTGGATCCATATAATGACGAATGACACCCTCCAGTGTGGTAAATGCACCATCATGCATCCAGGGACCGGTTAAAGCCACATTTCGCAGAGGTGGAGTACGAAATGCGAAGTTATCTGACGGATCTCTGGTTATTCTGGCACGACCCAGATCAAGCGGTGCCTCTGCTCCTTTACCCGGGCCAATCTGTGGCACCGCAGTATTATGATTTCGCTGATCCGTAAAGAGATTCCCCGAATGACATTTTGAGCAACCAGCCTCTCCATAGAAGAGGAGCGCACCACGCTTGGCATCATCAGATAGCGGTGAATCATCACCTTCTAAGTAGCTATCCCATGGACTATCAAGGGGAGAGAAGGTGTAAATCTCAAAATCGGCAATCGCATTTGCAACATCTTCAAAACCAAGTTCTTCAGTTGGAACCTCCGTATATGCCTCATTGAATAAGGCGACATATTCCGGATTTTCAAGAAGCCTCTGCATTAGATCATCCCAGATAGCGGTGAAGTTTGTATCGTTTATCTCGGCCAACTCATTCGTCCGGTTGAAGACGTCAACATCCCCACCGTCGCCACGCATCTCGTCCCTTGACGTTACAGGAAACATCGCTTGGACAGCGAGTACATTGTCCAGTCCATCCGGTAGCATATCTCCCGCAGGCGAGATAAAACCGGTCTTCTTAGTACCAACAACACGGCTGTCCCAAAACATACTGGTCCAATCAGGAGAGCCACGATAGAAGAGATCCGGAGCATTACGTGGTACAAATTCGCGACCGTGTCCGAGTTCACGTGATTCACCGAGTCCTTTAGCACCAGTACCGATTGATAGCGAAAGTCTATCACAGGTCTGAAGCGTGGGATGATGGCATGTGGCACAGGATATGTCCCTGTTTCCACTAAGCTCCTTATCAAAGAATAGAGCCTCTCCAAGAGCAACTTTGGCAGGATCAGGTGTGGGTCCCGGATCCAGTTGGGTGATGCCAGCCTCTTTTAGCACCACTCTTAACTGTTGATCCAGAGCCTGTGATGGTTTATCACCATCGCCTCCAAAATAAAAACTGATTAAGATCACTACGATAATTAAAATCGAAATTATGGCAACGATCACTAATTTTGAATTTTTAGGTGTCATCCACCTCTCCATTTATAAGCTATAAAAAAAGATTATTTACTTGAGAACTTAATATTTTCCAAAAGATTACTACTGTCTTATCAACCCTCAAATGTCGGATAGAGTCAAGATAACTTTATTCGGGCATCCTCGGTTGTGAACTGCCAATTCACTCTGGCGTTCTTATTGTCTCTTATTTCCTTCCACGCTT
>JAXHTJ010000004.1:0-37894 GCA_034190245.1 Halobacteriota archaeon
AGATCTGTCCAAAATCATGTATCTCTAAGTGTACTTTTAGTAGGCATACTCATTTCGATGGGGACTCGCGAAAAAGAGGAATTACAACGGTTGGCTGAGTGGTAGGTTGTGGAGGGGGTTAATAAGGAAATTGGAATATTGCGCATGCACAAAACGGATTTGCACTCGAATCCCATTCGTGTGGGGCATGGATGGGACAAAATTGAGGGGAGGTGTCTTAAAGTAAGGCTGAAAAATCTGCTTAAAATTACTCAAGAAGCAGCAATACCACTTGTAAAAAACTCCTAATCCACTAAGAATTTATCCCCAACTACTAAATTGTTGATATGCTGGGGAGAGGAGGATCAGAACTATTAATCCACCGATTAGTGCAATAGGCGGATTTTTGGCAATTATTCCAAGTGATACATGTGGCATTGCTAATTACTTAAACCCTACTATCATCTTAAAAATTTTTTTTGGTATTTTTAGATTAAGAGAAGTGAAGAGCGGACAGATGTAAAAGTTCAGGAAAGATATATATTAGATAAAAAAATTTATTCAATAAAAATGCCCCCCTCGAACGCCTCTTACTTTCAGTCACTTTGTTGCGCCTTTGGGACCTCCCCACCACAGAACCTATTTATGTATTCAATGGCAGTGTCCATCGCACCCGTCAGTATATCATCACCGATTCCGGGAACGCCACATGCAAGGATTAAGAGGTTCTTCGTCTCTTTTGTAACTTTAGTACCATCAGAATCTCTGTAGGGATAAACTGCGATCAGCTGCTCTTCATCAGATATTACGATCTCACCACCATTCAATATCTTCACATCCTTCATCCCTATACCATGAAATTCTTCGCCCTCTATTGCGAAGCGCATCGTGATATCGCCGGATATCTTCTCTTCGTCAAAGGCTGCCAGAGCGATACATCTTTTGATGGATGCCAGGTTGTATGCATCTACCAGTGTGTTTATTCTGGGAATGGGTTTGCCCTGAAGTATCCTCCTTATAAGCGCTTCAGAGGCGGGCCTGATCTTGGTGGGATCTATTCCTATGCCCCAGAAAAAATCCCTGTAAGCCCTGAATATCGGGACGTCTCTTAGTGATTCTTTGGTGTAACTCGCTTTTACAAAAGAGATGATCTCTTCTTTGAATGCCTCCAGATCGGGATCCTCACTTTTTACATGTACTCCCCTCATAACTTCAGAAAGGACTTTCAAATCTGAAAATCGCTCTCTCACCTCAGAATCGATCTTTAGTACCATATCAATCACTCACCTTCATAAAGCTAAACCTCAAAGACTCTTCTGAACCGATCTTTAACAAAGTCTCTATCAAGTGATACCAGGAACCAACCGGCTCTTGGCCCGGATTTTAAACCGAGCAGGGCGATATAGATGGCCTCAAAAATCTTTGCAGGTTTAATATCCAGTTCCTCTGCCATCCTGTATATCTCGTTATGTATCTCTTCTGCATCCTTATCATCTAACATGTCTGCCAGGTCTCGCAATGCTCTCTTCTGAATATCGGAGAGATTTTTTGCCTTGTCCGGTAAATCCTTCTGGACCTTGAATTTCACAAAATCAGGTGCAAACTTTGCAAGCCACCTCTCTGCTTTAACAGATCTCAGCTTGATCAATTCATCTTCCGAGGTATCATATCCACTCCTTTGAAGAACCTCAAGTAACAGGTCAAAGTCACCATCAGCAATCTGCCCCGCATTCACTATATGCCTGAACGGAACCTTTGCTGTGAATCTTTTTGAAGATTCTGTCTGTGAGAGTTCAAGCGACCTATCGGAAAACGGTAGTCCGTCGAATTCATCCATCAGATTGAGTGATGGTAACCCCGGATCTAAGTCTATGTGCTTCTCCGGTTTGGTCCTTATTATCAGGTATCTGAGGGCTTCAGGCGGCAGCACTTCGAGCATCTCACTGATGGTGATTGTAACACCGCTGGAACTTGACATCTTACCTTTTCCCTTCAAATGAATATGTTCAAACGGGATTGGATGGGGCGCTGGGAAGTTAAATATCTTCTCGGCAAGGATCACTCCGCTATCGTATGAGCTTCCGGAAACGGCATGATCCTTCCCGAACGGTTCGACCGTCACACCGAGTATCTCCCATCTTGCAGGCCAGTCAACCCTCCAGGTCAGTTTGCCGCCACCCTTCATCGAAACTCTTCCTTCATCTCCACACGAGCAAGAATAATCGACCGTCTCTTCATCAAGATCATAACTGATCACTTTCGCCGAGTTTATCCTGCCGCAGGCTTTGCAGATAGGGTTGAAGGGACTCCAACCGGGGGGTGTGGTCTTTCCAGATACATTATCGATTATCTCGGCTATTTCGTCTCTTTTTTCAAGCGCGGTCTTGATTGCTTCTACATACACACCACTTTTGTACATCTCATCCGCTTTAAAGACATCAATATCAACTCCAAGTTCCCTTATCGATCTCAAGAATGGATCCAGAAAGTGTTCGGCATAATTCGAGTGACAATCGCCTTTTGGATCGGGAATTTCAGATATTGGATGGCCCACGTACCTCTCATAACTTTCGGGTAAAAATGAGTACACCTTTCTGAGGGGATCATAAGTATCGGCTATATATATCAATCGAGCGTCTGCTCCGGCATCAAGTAATGCCCGGTATACGGCGTCTGCAGTCACAACTTCCCTCAAGTTTCCGATATGAATGTTTCCCGAGGGAGTGATTCCAGTGGCAACTACATGTTTAATATCCTTCTTCAGTATCTCTTTAGCAGTTACATCTGCCCAATGAATCGACTCTTTCATCTTACCTTACCTTTGATCTTATCTCTTCATTATAATAAATTCAATTTCGCTTTTGATCTCTCCCATGCAGGATGCCCCTTCACTCACCTTTCTAATCAGCCTTTCACTATCAACAACCCTGCATCCGGCGAGTATATCAGCCCCGTAATCGAATAAAACCGGTGACATCGGGGTGGTTGGACCCATTATTATCGTAAATCCGTTGCTGAGCTCAAGAAGCCTTTCTATCGACTTGTTCACAATTGCAGATCCGGTAATTGCAACGACATCCGCTTTTGGCAACAGGTACTCCACGGCGGTATCCGGAAGATCATCTGTTTGAGGATTCTTCTCAAATACCCAGACCTCATCTGCAATCTCTCTAATATCCGAAACCCATGGAAAATGACCCACTATCGCCACCTTCTTACCTGGCGAATTCTCAAACAGAATCCCTTTCCCATCACCTCTTTTACCTTCTATTTCGGTGAGTGAATTTATTGCGGCGACACCTATTGATGCTTCTTTTAGATTCCAGGACTTCGATAGCCCACAGAGCTCAAGCGCACTCTTTTCGGTCAGATGCCCGGCACCTCTCACGCTCTCTTTTGTGTCAAATGTATGTGCAAGTCCGCAGTTTCTACTGACCACAATAGCCCAGTGCTGACATAGGCGAACATCGCTTACTGGTGCGTCACTGAGTTCCGATATTATCTCCGATAGCAGATCGGTATCTTTCATATCATTAAAATAAGACTTCATAGTTTATATTATACTCTTCGCACAGGCGGATTATCTTCAATTTTACCTCTGAAAAGTATTCATCCTTCGAATAGAGGATATCTTTGTAAATTGGGATCAAATCCGGGCTGTATTCTCGCAAGAAAGATTCAATATTCTCCCAGATACCTCTCTTCAGCCTCAGCCTATCGATCAGGATATAGCTAACATTCCCGGACAGCTCATCTATAAGCTTTTCAAGGTCATCTTCTCTATTTGTAATGTAAGGCATGATCGGGCCCAAAAAGACCCATGTGGTGATGCCACTATCTGAAAGTTCTCTAATGGCTTCCAATTTCTCCTCAAAAGAAGATGATAAAGGCTCATACTCTCTTCTGGTCCTCTCATCTATTGAGGTGATCGTAAACCCAACCTCGCATCTTGAAAATTTTTTCAGGAGATTCAGATCCCTTAAGACGAGCGTGGATTTTGTCTGTATGCTCACTGGAAAATCTTTTTTGAGCAGTACATTCAGGCAATTTCTTGTAACCTCGTATCTGTCTTCTGAGGGCTGGTAAGGGTCAGTCACTGTGCCAATTCCAACCTTGCCAATATCTATGCCACTTCTGATCTCTTTTGAGAGGATCCTGGGCATATTTCGCCTCACGTCAACAAAATCACCCCATCTCTTCTCTCCTTTGTATCTTAAGACAGAAGGTGCATAGCAGTAGATGCAGCCGTGTTCACACCCCCTGTAAGGGTTGAGAGCATAGTCAAAATTTGGGAGGCCTGATTTGACAAGTGCGGTTTTGCACGTGGTCTCTTTAACCGTCAATTTTGGGGCGCTCATGATTTCTAATTATTTATGAAAAGCTTTAAATTTACATCTTTCCAAAGACTATGCCATGTCCGAAGGCATAAGTTACTCTGATAAACCCTGGTTGAAGAATTATGAGAAACTGGGGATGCCAACTACTGCTGAACCATATCCAAAGATACCATTGTTTGGGCTCCTGGATGAAACGGTGAGAGAATCTCCTGATAAGCAGGCTTACGTTTATCTTGGCGGTGGAATGACCTACGCAGAGATGGGGCTGCAGGTAGACAGACTTGCTACGGCTCTTTCTGAAAAGATGGGTGTAAAAAAAGGTGGTAAAGTTGCCACCATCATACCGACATCCCCGGGGTTCATCATCGCGGATCATGGAATACTGAAGACCGGTGCAACTGTAGTTCCCTGTAGCCTGCTACACAAAGCAACGGATCTGGAATATGAGCTTGGAGAAGCAGGTGTTAAAACCGTTATATGTGTAGATACGTCTCTTGAGCTTGTAAAATCGGTTAAGGACAAGATCGGTATTGAGAATATTATAATAACATCGGTAAATGATTACTCAGCAGATGAACCACCGATCAAAGATGTATCCGGTGCTTATCAGCTCAGAGGCCTGATTGCAGAATATGAGCAACCAAATCTTTCAAAGGTTGATATCGACCCCATGAAGGATTTAGCGTTACTTCCGTTCACAGGAGGTTCAACCGGAATACCTAAAGGTGTCATGTTAACCCACTCCAATATGGTCTCAAATGTACATCAGATGACTGGTGCAGGAATGGGATTTTTAAAGAAGTTGAGTGGACTCTCCATGATGCTTGCTCTCCCGTTCTTCCATCAATATGGTCATATGATCATGTTTGTCGGAATTTCCACTGGTGTTAAAATGCTCCTACTTCACGATGCAAGAGATACCGATGGCATGATAGAGATGATGAAGAAGTATAAACCCATAATGTCGATTGGCGTTCCCACACAGTACATGCGCCTGGTAGGTAAGGATCTTAAGGGCGTAAGGACGATCGGTGTTTCAGGCTCCGCAGCACTGCCACCAGAGGTAGCCGAGGAATATGAGAAGAAGACGAAGAGTCCACTTGGAGAAGGCTATGGACTGACAGAAACCAGCCCAGTGACACATGCGAACATGTCTGCATTTATGAAGATGATGGGAAGAAAGGAAGAGATGAAAGTAGGATCCATCGGTACACCTGTTGTAGATACTGAGGTCAGAATCGTCAACCCTGAAACGGGTGAAGACGTTCCAGTAGGAGAGGTTGGTGAGATGATCATCCGGGGTCCTCAGGTTATGCTTGGATATTGGCCCACACCCGGTAGCGGTCTCGATGATGGTTGGCTTCACACAGGCGATCTCGTAAAGATGGACGAGGACGGTTATTTCTATGTTGTTGACCGTACAAAGGATATGATAAATGTATCCGGACTCAAGGTCTACTCAAGGGTAGTCGATGATACCCTGTTCCAGCATCCAGCTGTAGAGGTGGCAGGAGTAATCGGAATTCCAGATCCGGAACGTGCAGGAAGCGAGAGGATAAAGGCGTTTATACAGCTCAAACCAGATCAGAAAGGAAAAGTTACTGCTGAAGACATTATAGAATTCTGTAAGGAGAAACTACCACCATACTCTATTCCAAAGTTTGTGGAGTTCAGAGAGGATCTTCCTCTAACAGTAACCGAGAAGATATTCAAGAGAAAACTGAGAGAAGAAGAGATTAAGAAGATGAAAAAAGAGCAGAAGAGCAATTGATCCTCTCTTTCACCCTTTAACCTTGTCCAGTGCTTGCCCAAGGTCTTCGATTATATCTTCTACGTCCTCTATGCCAACCGAGAGTCGGATCAGACCGTCCGTGATCCCACATGCAATCTTCACTTCCCTTGGAAGTGACCTGTGCGTCATAAATGTGGGTATCTGAATCAACGTGTCGACATCCCCAAGGCTAACGGCAAATGTGCATAATTTGACGCTGTTTACCACTTTCCATGCTTGAGAGGCGCCTTTCATCTCAAAGGAGATCATTCCACCGAAACCATCCATCTGCTTCTTTGCAAGCTCATGCTGTGGGTGACTCTCAAGTCCCGGATAGATTACCTTCTGTACCTTGGGATGGGACTCTAAAAACTCTGCGATCTTTATAGAATTCTTTTCATGCCTGTCCATACGTACTGAAAGCGTCTTCAGTCCCCTGATCAAGAGCCATGCGTTGAATGGACTGATAGCACCACCAATATCCTTCAAGGCACTACCTCTTACCTTCTGTATGAATTCAGTTGGGGCAACAACAACCCCGGCGATTGTGTCACCATGTCCACCTATGTATTTCGTGGCGCTATGTACAACTACATCTACACCCAGCTCGATCGGCCTCTGGAAGTAAGGGGTCATGAATGTATTGTCCACCACGACCTTGGCACCTCTTTCACCTGCAATCTCGGATATCGCTTTGAGGTCTGATAACTTGAGAGTTGGATTTGTCGGAGTCTCCAGAAATATCAGCTTCGTGTTACTCTTTATCTCTTTTTCAAGCGCCTTCAGGTTCGATGTATCCACAAAAGTGTTCTCTATCCCGAACCTCGAAATCTCAGAGAAGAAGTCATAGGTGCAACCGTATACAACATCATCACATATGACGTGGTCCCCATTTTCAGCAAGTGTAAATACCGATCCGGAGATCGCCGCCATCCCGGAGGATAATGCCAGACCTGCTTCTCCGCCCTCCAAAGCCGCCATCTTCTCTTCTAAGACGGTCTGTGTGGGATTGCTCACCCTCGTGTAAACATACTTTGTCTCGTTGACCCTGTCCAGTGCAAAGGTGGATGTCTGATATATGGGCACAGCGATTGCACCGGTCACAGGACAGGGTTTTTGTCCTGCATGTATCGCTTTTGTCGAAAAACCTGACCTTTTTAAATCCATTGTAACCTACTTAGATAAACAATCTGTACAGTATCCATCTGTTGCTTTTATCTTATTATCAGAAATTTCATACCCTGTTATCAAAGTCACCTCGGCACCACAACTGGGGCAAGAGACATGATCGACAAATTCGCAATCCAACTCGTTTATTATATCTTTTAATGTTCCTGCATACACTTTGTAGTACTCCAAAGCTTTTTCAAAAAGCTCACTTCTTTTTGATGCGTTACTCGAATTGATTCTTAACTTTCTCACGGTCTCCTGCAGATTTACCTTCTCTCTTCTAAGCCTTGAGTTCATCTCTTTCAGATCCTGTATCTCCGTCATCTCTTGTTTAAGGCTCTTTATCTCATTTTCCCGATCTTTTATCTCATCCCTCAGGCTTTGAGTTATCTTGCCCTCTTCAATAAAATTTTGCAGAACGTCCGGGATTGTTCTATTCGATCTTGATGCAATATCTCCCATCATCTCCTTCGTCTCTAAATCCACGGATATGGTGACATCAACGTACTCTTTGGGCTTCTTGACCATCTTTGACAGATTTTTTTCAGCGGTTTTACGAATCCAACCAGCCATATTTGGATTATCCACAATCCCCTTCAATTCTCTTTCGGCTCCGATCTCTACAAGTCCTTCCAGGGCCTGCTTTCGAACCCAATCAGACTTCTCTTTTTCATTAATAATGTTATTCAGAGTGTCAGTTTCACCCAATCCGATCAACTCATCCAATGCATTTTTACGGGTCCACTGTGACTTGCTGAGATCACTTACGGTCATGTATAATTCTTCCGCTTTATCTGACATGATTAATACTCCTATTCGATGTAATGATTATTCCTCTTTAATGTATTGACTTTATCGATTTAAAGATATGCTTATAACGAAATATATAAGTCACAAAACGGAGCTTATGCTAACTGGATGTTAGTGGTAATTTCTGATTCAAATAGTGGAAAAGCATATCAAACTGAGGTGACTGGACCCAAGATGGGCAGTATTGTTGGTAAGCATATCGGCGATACCATCGATGGAAAGGTTGTTGGGTTGCAGGATTATAAGCTATTGATTACTGGCGGCACAGACGGGAATGGTTTTCCGATGCGAAAGGACATACCCGGATCTGGAAGGAAGAAAATTCTGGTCACCAGTGGCACTGGATACCACCCGAGCGCAAATGGAAGGCGAAAGAGAAAAACAATGTCGGGAAGTGAAATTTCCAGCAATACCGCTCAGGTAAATGCAAAGATCTCTGAATACGGCAAAAAAACGATAGAAGAACTGTTGAAGAAGGAAGAAGAATAAGATCTTTATTTTTTATTGCTTCTGATCCTCTTCTTCTTTAAATTGCTGATACACTCTGAAAGCTGTTCCGAGTCTTGAAGTCTGCGCCATAACACTGCTGATCATAATCACATCAAATATCTCGTCCATAGTTGCCCCTGCCTTCAATGCTGTACCAATGTGCACCTTGAGGCAACCCTCGCTCCTGAGCGATGCTGCAGACGCAACTGCGATCAATTCAGCCGTCTTCAGGTCGAGAGCCTTTGAAAATCTCAGCACAAAGAAATCACGGATGACATTTGGGACAAATACCTCTGGCCTCTTCGACATCTCTTCGAATATTAATGGCACCATCCCCATCTGCTCTTCAATCTGATCCAGTAGTGCTTCAACCGTCTCTTCCTTGTCCTTAAAGATCACTTTGGAGAGTTCTCCAACCTTCTTCATCACCACACTTCTACTTGACATACCCTCTCTGTTGTGCTGATACCCTAAAAATTTTTCAGAATAAATAAATCTTTTCCGAGGATGAAAGCTTTAATTTGATTGGGATACAAAAATTATGAAGGGAGAATTAAAATTGGTAACAAAGATCGTTAGATACGTTTGTGATATTTGTAGCTCTGCTTTTGAGAAAGAAGAAGAGGCTAAAGACTGTGAAGAGCAGAAGTTGCAGCCATTCAAGTTCGATCTCAAAGAAGAAGCTATAATTAAAGGGAAGATATTTCCCGAGAAGGTTGAGATTATTGAGAGGCTATGGTCTAAAGTGGGGCATCAAAATATATATGTCGTTAAGAAAGTACTCGGATGGGGCGAAGAGGTCCAAGGGGAGCAGCGATCGATTATATCGGAAGAAGACCTAATTCCCATAGAAGAGTATGAGAAGAAGATCTCTGATATCTACTGATCTGTAAGACTCCTAACTTCCCATCTTTACCTTGTAGTAGCTCAGTGGATGTGATACTTTCTGACAGAGTTTATCCTTATCGTGGCAGTTACCATATGTCTCCATCGTCGAGCAAGATGGCGGTGTATACTTTGTGCCGCTTGAGCCTGATATGTGGACAACCTGATATCTGGTTTTATCTTCATTGAAATCAGGGGAACTGGCATATAGCTTTATAACTTCTTCAACACTCATCCCTATGCTTAAGAGAAAAGAGGTCAATGCAAATCTGGCCGTATGCGGAAGATTGACACCACTCTTCACATCACCGATCAGATGAGTTATACATGGCGGAAAACGCTCGGATTTGACTTCGCCGAAACCTTCTGTTTCAAACCTGGACTTCACCTCTTTTAACTCGGATTTGACTTCGGTAAGATATCTATCCATCGATCTGCAGAAACCTTCTGGTAGATCCAGCGGAAGGGCCGTAAGAATCTTCGTTCTTATCGCCTCTTGGAGCAATCTGGCAAAATCATCCTTCGAGACCTCTACCCAACCGTGATCCATCATCCTGTTGACGAGTTTCCATTTTGAGTCTCTAATTCCACTTGAGAGTTTTACATAATCTGCAAAGTAAAGTTTAAACTGTGAATCGTCCTCGTAAGCGTAAGCATCCAAATTGAACTCGCCACTTAGTTTCATCAGAAAATCCGGGGATTTTTTCAACATCCTCAAGTGGGCCAGCTTAGCTTCAGCAAGCGCATACCTTCTCGTAAGATAGTCATCATTTACGCACGAAACAAGAATCCTGGCAAAGGGATATGAAAGAAGCTCCATCTCTCTATTTACCCTCTCATCCAGCCTCCTTATATTGGCCTCTGCGATCTCACCCTCAATTGCCTGAGATACCCTCTCTTTTCCGCGCTTTCTCGCACTTTCATAAACCCTTGAGCCTATCAGGTCATCCAGTTTATATCTTCTGCCCACGTACTCAGAAGCTTCTGAAATAAATGGAAAGGACGAAAGATCGGAGAGATTGGTCTGAGACTCTTCGTCAGATTGCATCTATATCTTACTAGTATCTTGAGATATTTAATCTGATCTATAGAGATTGGGACAGGATGAATTGCATTACGATAATCGAGATAAGAGGAGATCCACTCATTAGGGATCTCAGACACCTATTTTGAAGCCCCCTATCTCAATTCCAGGTCCCGAATGTCCAGAGGTATCAGATGACCCTGTTGGCATGTAAGGCCTTAGAGCACCTGCCAGATTAGCTATCGTCATCGATTGAAGAATGATGTGACCTGGGCCAGTAAGCGTCGTCAGAAATATCCCTTCGCCGCCAAATAGCATGCTCTTCACATTTCCGGCACTTGTGATGCTATACTGGACCGTGCTCTCAAATCCAACGACAGAACCCGTATCAACCTTTATCATCTCCCCTGGTCCAAGGTCCATATCAACAAAGTCTCCACATGCGTGTATAAATGCGGTTCCGTTCCCACTCAATCTCTCAAGGATGAATCCCTCTCCACCAAATAGGCCTGTTGTAAACTTCTTTGTAAACGCAATATCCATATCAACGCCGCTTTCGGCAGATAAAAAAGCATCCTTCTGGGCCATAAAATCGTTACCTTTGAGCTCGATCTCTCTGATCCTTCCGGGCACGTTACCGGCAAATGCCACAAATCCATCTCCGCTCGGAGAAAACTCGGTCATGAAGAAAGACTCTCGTGCAAGCATTCGTTTAACCCCTTTCATTATACCACCTTTTGCCTTCGTCTCCATCTGCATGTTCGCACTCATATAGACCATCGAACCCGCCTCTGCATACACCATCTCGCCTGAAGATAGCTTCACAACTGCAATCTGCAGGTTATCCCCAATAATCTCATATTCCATTTACCATTCCCCTATTCATCTATTCTAATACAAAATAGCAAGTAACACCTTCTTCATTATTTTCTGGTTGTTTTACATGATAAATCTTTCGCGGTTCAAAATCACCCCAAAAAGACGATGATCTGCAAGTTGAACTGTCTACAAGCAAAAGACTTAAAACCTGAGGTCCATATGATAAACCAGGCTGGAGGTACTATGACAGAACCGGTTTTTTACGACATCAGGACGGTCGAAACGTTCAATCGTTCAATAGTTATAGATGATCACAAGGTGAAGGAGATCACGAGCAAGTTCTCCAAGGGTTCGGGAATAAGGGCATTGGTCGGAGGATCCTGGGGATTTGTAACGACCAACAACTTGAGGAAGACCGACGATCTGAAAGCCGCAACATCGCTTGCCAGAAACTTGCAGAAGAGAAGTCCCAGGGATCCACTGGATCTCAGAGAGACAGAGCCCAACAGAACCTTTCTCCAGACAGAAGTGAGGAGAGATCCAAGGGATGTTCCAGTGGAAGATAAAGTCGAGCTGATCAAGGATATAGAGAAGAATACCATGGCTGATAAGGTTGTGAGCTCAAGTGCAACTTATTTTGAGTCGCTTGAGAAGGTGAGCTACGAGAATTCGCAAGGTTCCGAGTGCCGATACGAAGTATGGAGGGTCGGAGTTGTTGTGGGTGCTGTTGCCAAGGAGAATGGGATCTATCAGTCAGGTAGAGAGAATAAATACGGTATATGCGGTTTTGAGTTATTCGATAGTTTTGACCATACTTCACTTGCAAGAAAAGCGTCAAAAACCGCTGTCGAACTCCTGTCTGCGGGAAAAGCCCCTGGTGGCAAGATGATGGTCGTGCTGGACCAGGAGCTTGCCGGAGTTTTTGCGCATGAAGCTCTTGGACACGCCTCGGAGGCCGATCTGGTCCTGGAGGGCAACTCAATTCTAGAGGGTAAGATAGGTGAAGAGATCGCATCAGAGATTGTGAATGTTTATGACGATCCCTGTTTACTGGAGTTCGGTTACTTCCCGTTCGATGATGAGGGCCTCCCCCAGAAGAAGAAGATGATCATAGAAGAAGGCGTCTTTAGGTCGTATCTTCACAACAGAGAGACAGCATCCAAACTGGATGGGGTTGAAGGAAATGCACGCGCCGAGGATTATTCAGAGCCGATCGTAAGGATGAGCAACACATACATAGGGATCGGGGACTCTTCTTTTGAAAGCATACTCGGAGATGTAAAGGATGGTGTCTACCTTATCGGATCGAGAGGTGGACAGGTGAACACGGGTGAGGGCATATTCCAGTTCAATGCCGAGAGAGGTTACCTGATAGAGAATGGTGAGCTTACAAGATCCTTAAGTGATGTCTCCCTATCCGGAGAGACACTTGAGATACTGAGAAAGATAGAACTGGTTGGAAACGATCTAAAATTCAATCCCGGTTACTGTGGCAAGAATAATCAGCTGGTACCCGTAAGCGATGGTTCTCCGCATATACTTGTGAGCGAGGCCCTGGTGGGGGGCGCATGATATTTTTTATGTAAGAGTGTGACCATAGATTTATATAATTAAGGTGCATAATATATGTCCATGGACATAGGTGTAGAGGGGAAAGATCATGCGTAAGCAGCCGATACATACGACACTGAGTAAAGAAGCTTATAGTATTCTGGAGAGATACGAGCACGAACTCGGAAACAAGAGTGCTGTTCTGGAAAAAGCACTGATGGGGATGGACAAAACAAGATATAAGTCAAGGCTTAATCTTAGAGACTCGCAAATATCCATGAAACGGATTAAAACCGGCATTAAGGGATTTGATGAACTTGTTGAAGGTGGTATTCCTGAAGGCTTTGTGACGATCGTGACAGGTCCACCCGGCGGGGGCAAAACCACATTCTCGATGCAATTTCT
Organism: Halobacteriota archaeon; assembly: GCA_034190245.1. Classification (GTDB taxonomy): domain Archaea; phylum Halobacteriota; class Syntropharchaeia; order DAOWMC01; family DAOWMC01; genus JAXHTJ01. The sequence goes on from JAXHTJ010000004.1 coordinate 13,241, forward strand.
GTTGGAGGGGGCAGAAGAGAAGTGCAGGGGTATGTTCTTCTCCTTTGAAGAGGATGCCGACCAGATTGCCAAACAGTTTGCCAGATTTGGCTGGGATATACGCAAATATGTGGAATCTGGTTGGATGGAGATTTATGGAATGTCCATGCTTACTATAGAAGAGATAATAGACATTATAGAGACATACAAACCAAAAAGAGTTGTATTTGATTCAATGAATGTTTTTTACGAGACTGATAACCTTAGACGCAGCGCTGCCTGGCGCAATCTATTCAAATTACTCAAACAAGAGAGAATAACAAGTTTAGTGGTTACAGAAAAGGCAAATGGTATGGAAGTAAAGAACTTCGATGATTATGATTTTATGGGTGATGGAATCGTATTTCTGGATAAAACAATTGTGGGAAAGACTGTAACTCACAATCTAAGTGTCTTGAAGATGAGGGGCACGAATGTTGATAGCAGTCCGCAAGAGTACGTTTTTACGGAAAAAGGTTTAGAGCTTACTGGATGGGTTGTTTCATAATATTAATAAAGGGAATTAAGCCATAAGAAGTGGTATGAAGACAACGCTCGACCCATGGGGTTCTAATGTCATAGAAGATTACTCGAAGTTGTTCGATGAGTTTGGCATATCTCCCTTCGAGCCGTTGCTTGAAAGATTACCGGACCCTCACCCATATATGAGGAGGGGCATCATCTTTGGTCATCGTGACTACGAGTTGATCTTGGATGCTATTCTGAACGATAAACCATTTGCTGTTATGAGCGGTTTTATGCCATCGGGAAAGGTTCATCTGGGCGCCAAGATGGTGATGGATGAGATAATTTGGCATCAGAGAAATGGCGGAGATGCATTCGTTGGCATAGCCGACATGGAGGCGTACTCTGTCAGGGGCATCTCATGGAAGCGTTGCAGAGAGATCGGGATAGATGAGTACATACTCAGTCTGATAGCACTCGGATTTGAGCCGGAGGGTCACATCTACTTTCAGTCGAAGACCCCGCCCATAAAGGACCTCTCTTTCGAACTCGGCATCGAGGCAAATTTCTCTGAGTTAAGTGCAATATACGGCCTCTCCCCGGCAACGAAGATCTCACATATGATCTCCATTTTAGCACAGAGTGCGGATATTCTCAATCCACAATTGATGGAGTACAAAGGACCCAAACCGGTCATAGTTCCGGTCGGCTCCGATCAAGACCCACATATCAGACTCGTTAGAGATATTGCTGATCGAATGCGTCTCTTCAGGGTGGAAGAGAGGGAGGACTATATCAGTGTTCGGAGCAAAAATGCCTCTCAGGATGTATTGAAGGCTGTTTCAAAGCGAGTGTACAATGAAAAAGAGAAGAAGATCTATGAGGGGCACGTCGATATTTACGGTGAGTGCGATATAAATGAGATAAATGAGATCGTCCGGAGTATTGAGATAGATTTTGGAGGATATGGATTCTTTATGCCGTCTTCGACATACCACCACTTCATGAGTGGACTGACCGGGGGAAAGATGTCGAGTAGTATTCCTGATAGCTATATCGCCCTGACAGATGACCCAAAAGAGGCGGCTGAAAAGGTCAAGAGGGCAAAGACCGGCGGACGTGCAACGCTTGATGAGCAAAAAAAGCTTGGCGGAGAGCCGGAAAACTGCACTGTATATGAGCTGATGCTATTTCATCTGATCGAAGATGATGACCAGATAAAGGAGATACTTGAAGGATGTAAAGATGGGAAGATGTTATGTGGGTCATGTAAAAAGCTCGCGGCAGAGTTGATGTTTGAATTTTTAAAGGAGCACCAAAAAGAGAGAGCGAGTGCAAAAGAGAGGTTGGATGAGTATGGAATTGACTGAAAATGAACGTACAGTACTGATTGCGCTTGAAAAAACATCAGAGCTTTCACAAAGGGAGCTTGCCCGAATCACGGATCTCAGGATAGAAAATGCACTTCAAGCGGCTTTTACACTCGCAGAGAAAGGTCTTGTTGACATAAAGGAAGAATCCTTGAGCATATATACTCTCACCGAAGAGGGGGAGAAGTATGCCAAGAATGGACTGCCAGAGAGGATGATAATATGTTTTATCAATGATAGTGGAAATTCCGCCTCCCTTGAAGATGTTAGGGAAGTCTTCGGTAAAGCTATAAGCGGAATCGCCCTCGGTTGGTTGAAGAAGAAAGGTTGGGCCACAATAGATAATGGCATCCTGACCTCGGAAGAGCTGCCCCCGAAAGGCGATGATGAGCTGATTTTAGAACGCCTCTATGAGAAGCTACCAATAGATGAATCGGAAGTATTAGAAGATATGGAGAAGCTCCTGAAGCGAAGTCTTGTAAGATCAACCGAGAAGAAAGATCGGATGATATCAATAACCGAACTTGGTCGCGGTAAATTACCTTCAATAGAGGAATCAACAATTGCTTATGGGATCACCCAACTGACTCCCGATCTGATCAAATCAGGGGAATGGAAAGATAAGCATTTCCGTGCGTACGATGTAAAACTACCCTCCGCGGAGATCTTTCCGGCAAAGACAAATCCTTACAGAAGGATCCTGGACAGGATCAGAAGAATCTTTCTCGAGATGGGTTTTAAGGAGATCAAGGGTGAAATCATCCAGTCATCATTCTGGAACTTTGATGCCCTCTTCCAGCCGCAGGATCATCCAGCCAGAGATATGCATGATACCTTCTATTTAGACGGAGAGATAGATCTGCCTGCCGAGCTGGTTGGAAGGGTGAAAGAGATGCATGAGCACGGGGGAGACATAGGTTCCTCCGGATGGGGTGGAAACTGGGATGAGTATATAGCAAGAGGAAGAGTACTCAGAACCCACACAACTGCACTGACCATCAAGTATCTTGCGGAGAATCCGACTCCACCCGCAAAGGTCTTCTCTATAGCAAGAGTATATAGAAGGGAAGCTATTGATTCGACACACCTGCCAGAGTTTGAGCAATTGGAAGGGATCGTTATGGATGAAGATGTCTCATTTGCAAATCTTCTCGGGTGCCTCTCCGAGTTTTACGAGAGGATGGGCTTTAAGGTCCGTTTCCGTCCGGGTTACTTCCCATATACGGAACCCTCTGTTGAGGCGGAAGTTAAACTGGGGGAGAGATGGATAGAACTCGGTGGTGCCGGTGTATTCAGAAAAGAGGTGACAGCCCCATTAGGTATTGACTGTCCTGTTCTGGCGTGGGGGCTCGGTGTTAGCAGGCTGGCCATGATCAGGCTCGGCTTGACAGACGTAAGAGATCTTTATAGGGAGGATATCGATTGGCTTAGAAGAACACCAATTAGCCGTATAGAGGCGTTTATGTGAGTTCATCAGATAGATACAAGATAGCACCTATTTCAAAGAAAAGGGAGTACATAATCGTCGGTCTGGATCCCGGGACGACAACTGCTGTAGCCATTTTAGGACTTAAAGGAGATTTGCTAAAATTGTTGAGCTCCAGAATAACATCTCTTCTCGATGTTATAGGGCTGATTGCGTCATTCGGCCACCCATTGATTGTGGCGTCAGATGTTGTCCCCACACCCTCTTTTGTTGAGAAGGTAAAGAGAGCCTTTGATGCACACCTCTTTGAGATGGAACAATCGCTATCAATAGATTATAAGACAGCGCTTGCAAGGCCATTTGGCTATAGAAACGAGCACGAAAGAGATGCTTTAGCAGCAGCAATTGAGGCATTCAAGAACTATAAAAATAAATTCGAGCAGATAGAGAAGAAGACACCAAAAGATATGTATGCAAGTGAGGTGAAGGCACTCGTTGTGCGAGGTTTTTCCATAGATTCGGCGATATCCACATTGAGAGATTTAGAAGAGGAGAAAGACGAGAAAGATAATTTCGGCGATAATGAGGACGAAGAGGAAGATGATTCGAAGATTTTGGAGCTTAAAGAGATAATCAAAAGACAGGAAGAGCAGATAAATAATCTGAAGGATTACATAAAAGAGATTAAATCGGAGCTGCTTCATAAGGACCTTGATTTTGATAATATGAAGATGGTTATAGACGATCTGAAATCAGAGAGATATAGAGAGATACAGAAGTCAAGAGAGGTCCAGATAAATAAGAAAGAGATAGCAAGATTGAGAAAGGAACTGAGGAAGAAAGAGGCTACCAATTTGAGATTGATCGAGAGGATTAACGAGTTAAAACATATAAGGACTATAGAGAGCTCTGGAATAGTAAAGCTTGTCAAGGTCGTTGATTCATTCACCAAGGACTCTATCCTGAAGATGGGAAGGGAGTACGGTATATACGAAGGCGACATAATATTTTTGGCAGATGCCTCTGGTGGGGGGTATGCTACCGCCAGGATATTGATAGATAAGTCCGTAAAGGCCATAATATGTGGAAACGAGCTCCCTTCCACGGTCTATGAGCTATTCTTCGATTCGAACATTCCCGTATTTTCTTCAGAAGAGGTACCTGTTAACAGGGTAGGCGAATTCGCACTTCTGGACCCGGATATTCTGGATGAGAAGATACAGCATTGGAAGGAGAAGAGGGATGCGATTATGAGATCGAGGAATCTGGAGCTTTTAGAGTCACTCGTTGACGAATATAGAACCGAAAGGGAGAAGAGAATAATATCCAAACATTTATGAATGCGTTAATATACTATAGAATGATAAAATATTGAGAGGTGTTATGGTGACCAGATTTCTGATGGAACATGAATCTAAGGAACTCTTGGAAAAGGCTGGCATACCAACAACGGGTTGTGAAGTGGCCAAATCACAGGATGAAGCTGTAGAACTGGCAAAGAAGATCGGATTTCCAGTAGCATTAAAAGTTTTATCTCCCGAAATAGTCCACAAATCGGATATTGGTGGTGTGAAATTAGGAATAGAAGACGAGGGAGATGTTAAAGAGAGTTATGATGAGCTGATTGCTAATGCAAAGAAAGTCTCAGAGAATATCACAGGTATCGGCGTCCAGAAGATGGCCGATCCAGGTGTTGAGATAATAGTGGGCATGACGAAAGACCCGCAGTTTGGCCCGGCACTTATGTTTGGGTTGGGCGGGGTCTTTGTGGAGATTCTAAAAGACGTCTCCTTCCGAATAGTCCCCATAGAAGAGCGGGATGCAGATGAGATGATCAAGGAGATAAAGGGGTATCCTGTGCTGGAAGGGTACAGAGGAAGTCCACCCGCAAGTGTTGACAAGATAAAAGATCTACTGCTCAACATGTCCAAATTCGTCTCAGATCATCCTGAGATAGATGAGATAGATCTGAACCCCGTCTTCGCTTACCCGAATGGTCTTGTTGTTGCCGATGCAAGGGTAATAGTTGAAGAGTGAAGATTGAAAGGATAAATTAGATTATTGGAGGGCCTTACTTGGCCCTCAAAATTCTGTTGAAGTTTGCTTTTAAGTTTTAAGTGTTAGCTGGTGAAGTACTTCTCTTTTACCTCACTTGCATGGTCTACATACCTTTTCATGGCCTCTTCCCGGGACATCCCTTTCAGTCTCTCCCATGCCGAGTACTTGGCCTTCCCCACGACATCGGTAAACCCGGGTTTTTTTCCGTGAATGTCACCTTCAGTTGCTTGTTTGAAGAGCGCATACATCTCCAGTTGTAGATCTTGCGAGGGTTTATAGTCTCCTTTGGCAGTCCTGACAAATTCTACAGCCGCTTCAAATTCTGTTTTTAAATCTGACATAAGACTCAAATCTTTACTATGCACTCAAATAGAAAGTAGCTTTCGAAAAATTTCATCTCAAGGCCAGATCCTGTTGTCTACACCTCACTTTGTAAGGGACTCAAAATAAAACTATATATGCAATGAGCTTAAATCACTCTCTACTATTGGAGGCATTAAAAAATTGAGTAAGCCGTCTGTTAATATTGGAATGATCGGGCATGTGGACCATGGTAAAACGACGCTGGTTAGCGCACTTTCAGGCGTCTGGACTGATCAACATAGTGAAGAGATGAAGAGGGGTATATCCATAAGACTTGGATATGCGGATGTCACTTTCAGAAAATGTCCGAAGTGCTCGGAGCCCGAATGTTATACTGTTGAGAAGACGTGCCCTAACTGCGATTCAGCCACGAAATCACTGAGAACTGTCTCTTTTGTAGATTCTCCGGGGCATGAGACATTGATGGCAACGATGTTATCAGGGGCAGCTATAATGAACGGCGCAGTCCTCGTAATTGCTGCAAATGAGCATTGTCCACAACCACAGACAAAAGAACATTTGATGGCTCTTGATATCGTTGGGATCGAGAATATTATAATAGTACAAAACAAGATCGATCTGGTGTCAAGAGAGGCTATAATTGAGCATTACCATCAGATCAAAGAGTTTGTGAAGGGCACAGTTGCCGAGGGTTCTCCGATAATTCCCCTATCAGCTCAGCAGAAGTCGAACATAGATTTACTCATACAGAAGATAGAAGAGTATATTCCTTCACCCACTCACGATCTGGATAAGCCTGCTTTTATGTTGATTGCACGATCGTTTGATATCAATAAACCCGGGACTCCTCCAAGCAAACTCAAAGGCGGAGTTTTGGGCGGGTCTTTATCTCAGGGTAAACTCCATCCAAAAGACGAGATAGAGGTAAGGCCTGGTAGACTCGTGGAGCATGAGGGAAGGAAGGAATGGGTGCCCATACACACTGTGATCACGTCGATAATTTCTGGAGGTAAGGGGACGAAGGAGGCTACACCTGGCGGACTGCTCGGTGTTGGCACAAAGTTAGATCCTGTAATATCCAAAAGCGATGGTCTTGTAGGTCAGGTGGCCGGCGAGACAGGTACGCTTCCGCCAGTCTGGAACAAGATGTTGAAGATGGAAGTCAGTCTGCTCGATCGTGTGGTAGGTCTCACGGAAGAGATAGAGGTTACTCCGATCAAGGTGAATGAGACGTTTATGTTATCTGTTGGAACGGCAACCACGGTCGGTGTAGTGGCTCGCGTGAAAAAAGATGAGGTGGATGTAACGCTCAGGCGACCTGTCTGTGCCAGAGTGGGCTCTTCTATAGCCATAAGCAGACGAGTAGGCGCAAGATGGCACCTTATCGGCGCGGGGACTATAAAAGAGAGCGGCTGATTATAGGTCACGGTCACCCCCGTACATCTTTAAAACAAGATCTCTTGCGGATTTTAAGATATCTTTTTCAAATTCTGTTCTCTCTTGCATCATCAAGTCTGCTACATTTACAATCTCTTCCTTCTGGCTGAGTCTACCTCCTCCAAAATCTTCAGCTAGCGATTCCAGGATAAAACCATCATCTATCGCAAAGTTAAAGTTCAACTCGTTTCCCAAGACGAATAACTTATGAAGCTTTAGCTTGTGGTAGAATGATCTGGACACGGTTCCCCGGAGCTTGAGTTTAAGTAGTTGGTCTGCAGAAGAGCTGGTTTTGACCATCTCGAATAGAAGATCATTTGGATCCTCACTTAAATCGCTTACTTTTACCTCTATCTCTCTCATCGGTTGACAATCGAGTTTTATGAACTCTGCGTTTACGTCCCTCTTATCGATATCCAAAAAATAAAAACCGGGCGTCTTATCCTTCTCTTTAAAGGTCATCCTCTCAGTTGCCCCCGGGACAACTATCGTCTTTTCCCCCAATTTGAATAGGCGATGATCATGAATGTGGCCAGAACAGATGCAACCGGCTTCAATCTTTGAGATGGACTCTCTTGAGATGACCGGATCTTTTGACCTGTATGAAACATGACCTTCAATGCCATAGTGAACCAGCAGGATATTTATATCGCCAACCTCGTCGAACTTTTTCCCCACCAGGGGATCAACATTCTCCAAAATCGGGTCTGTTGATATACCCCCGATTACCACGTAGAGTCCATTTATATTCACCTTCCGTGTCTCTATCACATCTGAGTGTGTGAAGACGTTTGCATGTCCCTGTGCCTGGAATATCCTCTGTGGAACAGATCCACCATATGTGGTGCGCATCTTTGGCATGTCGTGGGTTCCGGCTATCATGTAGGCCCTTATCCCCTCGTCATAAAGCTCTCTCAATCTCCTCGCAACCTTTATAATCGGGAGATTTCTCGGGTTCGGCATGTCGAAGAGATCACCAGCATGAAGGTACAGATCCACCTTATCCGAGATGGCCTGATCAACGGTCTTCTCGAAGTTGCGGCTGAGAAATTCCCGACGTCTTTCAAGTTGGTCGGGGCTCATATTTCTGTAGTACCTGTTCAGATGATTGTCCGCTGTCAGGATGGCCTGGATTGTCATTTTCATTCCACCTTAAAGATATCACCTGCTTTAACCCGTTTACCGATATCAAATCCCTTGTCCAGGGCACGAAGGTTAATCTCCTCCGTTCCTGCCGGAATACTGTCAAGAAGAGCCTTTTTCATAGATTCTATCGATACGATACCGGAGATTGCACAGAGGGCACCGAGAATAATGACATTTGCCACGATCTTACTACCCATAGTTTCCGCTATTGAGATAGCTGGCACCTCGTAAAACCTGTTTTTGGGCCTACTCTTAACTGTCTCCGGATCCAGTATCGTGATTGAGTCTTCTTTTACATCATGCCCATACATTTCAAATGCCTCTTCGGATCTCAAAACCAGTATATCTGGAGTTTCGACATGTGGAAAGAGTATCTCCTCGTCCGATATCTTCACCTCAGCTCTTGATCCACCCCCTCGTACCGCAGCATCACATGTATTGGTCTGAACTGCAAATATGTTATCTCTCTTCTTCTCAAGTTTACTATCCTTCTGAGTAACCGATTTAGCCTCATAAATTGAAGCTGCTTTTGCAAGGACAATACTGGAAAAGACGAGCCCCTGTCCACCAGACCCTGCAAATCTGATCTCTTTCGTGCTCATCTCAACTCCTCGAATAATTCTAAGAATGACTTCCTGCTTGCATCTCTAAATATACCTGTGGTTATCTTCCCTTCAATGTTCAGATCGAGTGGATTAACTGAGGATAAAGGATCATCTATATCACCCAGACTCTCTAATGGAATAGAGTTCTCCCTCAGCCATCTGTAAAGCACCCTCGTATCACCCATTCTGTTCATCCTACCAAAATGTATCGGACAGGAAGAGACTGTTTCAACAAATGAGAAACCTTCTTTTTCAAGGGCCAATTTAATCGATTTTGCAAGCTGTTTTACATGTGACACAGTCCACCTCGCTACAAAATTTGCACCTGCAGTTGATGCCAGTGCTGCGAGGTCGAATGGGTACCCGACTTTTCCCCCTGGAGTCGTTGTTGTGAGAAAACCATGCGGTGTAGTTGTTGATTCCTGCCCTCCCGTCATCCCATATATGTTATTGTTTACGCATATCACAGTCAGATCCATATTTCTTCTACAGGCGTTGATGAAGTGATTACCACCGATAGCGCCCAGGTCACCGTCTCCTGTAATAACAATCACATTGAGCCCCGGGTTGCCCAATTTTATCCCGGTGGCATAAGGTATCGCTCGTCCATGGGTCGTGTGAAGGGAGTCGGCAAAGATGTAACCGGGAATCCTGGAAGAACATCCGATACCTGAGATGAATACAGTCCTGTCCAAATCAAGTTCTGCCTCTGAAAATGCATTATACAGGCAATTCATAACAACCCCGTTGCCACATCCAGGGCAGAACATATGGGGCCATCTATCACTTCTGAAGAAGTCGAAGATCTCCACTAAAAGGCCCCCATCTCATGAATCTTTGATTCAATCTCTTTAGGATGGTGAATCTCTCCACCCACCTTTGTAAATAGTTCAATTCTCTTGCATCCTGCTCTCCTTGCATACCTCTCGATCTCTCTTACCATCTGGCCTTCATTCATCTCCAAAACGAGAATCGCTTTCGACCCTTCGAGGGTCTTCATAAGCTCCTCCTCAGGGAACGGCCAGAGTGTAATCAACCTGAAAAGGCCTATATCTTCGTTCTTTCTCACCACTTCCATAGCCGCACGAGAAGGGGGGCCATATGCCACTATCATCACCTTTGCATCTGGATTTACGATCTCTGTTCTGCAGATATTCGACCTGTTCAGCACTATCTTATCTATTATCCTTCTCAGGAGATCTTCCTGCACCTCAAAGTCGCTCGGAGTTGGATATCCCACGATATTATGCGTTAAACCAGTAACGTGGACTCTATTTCCCTGTCCAAACACCGGAAATGGAGGTACAAGGCTCTCCGATTCAAAAGGAAACGAGATCCTCCCTTCTTTGAAGGTGCTCCTTTCACGTGTCTTTATATCCGTTCTCAGAATCACACGCTCTCTCATATGAGCAGTTTCAGCATCGGAAAGAAAGATTACCGGCGTACGATATTGTTCGGCAAGGTTGAACGCTTCTATCATCAGGTCGTAACATTCCTGAACGGAGTTTGGGGATAGGGCGATGATACTGTGGTCACCGTGAGTGCCCCACATCGCCTGCATAACATCCCCCTGGGATGCCATCGTCGGTTGGCCTGTAGATGGTCCACCCCTCTGGACGTCCACGATAACAACAGGAGTCTCGGTCATAACTGCAAAGCCTATGTTCTCCTGCATCAGGCTGAAACCGGGTCCTGATGTTGCTGTCATCGTTTTTTTTCCGGTCCAGGATGCGCCAATTGCTGCTGCAATTGAGGCCAACTCATCCTCCATCTGAATGAAGGTCCCTCCAACCTCGGGAAGGCGATAGGCCATTCTTTCGAGGATCTCTGTGGAAGGGGTGATCGGGTAGCCCGCAAAGAACCTACAACCTGCCGCTATTGCACCTTCGGCAGTTGCCTCGTTTCCCTGAAGAAAATCTATCGATGTTTCACTCATCATTATCACCTAATGATAAAGGCTGAATTGCCTGATCCGGGCAGGAGAGGGTACAAAGATTGCATTTGGGTTCTTTACCCGCTTTTATCCTCTTAAAATCCGTGCATTCCTCTACATTCCCAACAATAGGTGGTCTATAACCACGATCTGAAATATCCTCACCTTCTGAATAGACCTTTCTTGGACAGATATCTACACACAGGTTACAGCCCTTGCAATAATCCTTGTTTATCTTTCTCATTAAGTAGCCTTCTTGGAATATCTATTAGTTTACCTCAAATGTAATAAAGCCGTACAACCAAATTGATTTTTGGTTTGGATATGTCAGGAAGATTTGGTGGGTATGAAGATCAAGAGTTCGTCTCCGAATTCTATGATCTGACATTTACGGATCGCGATCTTAACGACACCTATTTCTATATCGACTATTCCAGGAGATCAAAAGGAAAAACTTTAGAGCTTGGTTGTGGTACTGGCCGAGTTCTTATACCAACCGCCATTTCAGGGTGTGAGATAACGGGTCTTGACATCTCTTCCTTCCACCGCGATGAGCAGTACAATGACATCGAGATGATTTATCACATCTCCCACCCTGACGGTAGAAGAGAAGAGTATGTGCAAGCATTTCCCTTCAGGTATTTTTTCAGATATGAGGTGGAACACTTACTGAATCTCTGTGGATTTAGAGTTATCGAGCTATTTGGGGATTATGACGCTTCAAAATTTTCTAATGATTCAAAAGAGATGATATTCGTTTCAAAGAAGAGATGATGAAGGGATAACAGACGATGACGTCACGCATTATTTTAGTGCTACAGTATATGTGAAAATGTATGGTAACAATTAATTATCTCTAAAACAATTGTTAGATGAGACCTATAACTCAAGGTGAACTTGTGGATTAAAACGAGTTCATCATAAAAAGGTACGAAGAGATCTATGAGAAAGAATCCTATGACTACCAATAAAAGCGAAGATCTGGAAAAGAAGAAGAAAAAATGGTTTGAAAAGATGGAAAAAGAGGGTAAACTGAAAGATCAAAGAGAATGGCACCGTATTTTATGGAAAACGATGCAAAACAAGAACAGGAGAGAAATTCTTGCTTTTATTGGTGGTGGAAAAAGATTAAACGAGATAAAAGAGGCTTTTGATCTTGATGACCAGGATGCAAATATTCATCTTGGGATGCTTGAAGCCGCACTTTACATAGAGAGAACGGAGAAGAATGGTGAGGTTTACTATCTCTTAACTCCATTTGGTGAAGGGTAACCTTAACTTTGAGATGGATTGATGGTAAGAATGACACAGAAGAGACTTGAAGAGGCTGTCGAGGAGATTACTTGTGGCATACAGATTGATGATTTTACCCTCTATGTAAAGAGAGTGACAGAAGGCAGATTCAAAGAGGAGAAAAGTCTTGAGATCTATATCAAGAATGATACCGGAGAGGAACGGCTTTTACATCTCCAGGTCTACTTCGGCTTCAAGCCCCATTACAGGCCATGGATCGAATTCTTCGGTATAAACAATCATCTGGAGTTGGGAATAAAGATCAGATACTTCGATTCAAAGATCGAGGAGAAGTTGCTGGAGTTCTTCTCAACCTATCTTGGACCCGGTGAAACCATCTATGTTGAATACTCTGCCGATAAAGAGACGTATTACGCCCTGATACACAGTTTTCCACCTGCATCAACACGCCTCGGCTATAAATTATTCGAATTGGGATTCACCTGGTTTAAGGATTGGTACTTTGCCGAGGGTGGAAGTGAGGGGGGACAGAAATTAGGAGGAGAGAAACCGCTTGATGAGAAGGCAAGAAAGCGACACCTGAGGGATATACGTGACGAAATTATTTCCTTCATCGAAGGGACAGAAATTGAAGAAGGAGAAGATTTAAGGGAGTACGAAGATTACCTGTTTAAGGCAGTGGATAGGGCTAAGAGAGTCCTTGGCCAGATTGATGAGAGTTTCAAGGGAGGAGACTGAGATGTCCTCAAAAAAATATCTGATGCTTATTTTTCTGGGACTGCTTATCTTGATGGCATTCTCAGCACCAAACGTAGCCGGTGCTCCATCAGAGATGAGTATTCCTCAGCCAACAATAGCAGAACTGAATGGCGTGGTTGAGGATGGTGAATACCTATTCAATTCTTCGAATGACGATGGTAACTTCAAGATTTATTGGCGCCTGGAAGGGGACACCGTATACGTGGCGATGGTGGCAAAAACAGAAGGGTGGATTGCGATCGGTATATCCCCTTCATCTAAAATGGAGCCATCATTAAAGATGATGGATGCAGATATTATAATCGGCTGGGTGGATGAGGATGGTAAAACAACTGTGCTTGACTCTTATTCCACGGGGGAATTTGGTCCGCACCTCGAAGATATAAAGCTCGGTGGAAGAGATGACATCTTAGGATATGCTGGACATGAAGAAGACGGCGTTACGACGATTGAGTTCAAGCGTTTTTTGGACACTGAAGATATCTATGACGTACCATTCCAAAGTGAAGGTAGAGTAAAGATAATTTGGGCAACAGAAGAAAGTGATGACATCAATTCAACACACAACATAAGAGGGCATGGTACGATAGGATTTTCTACAGCAGAATCAACTGTGGAAGATGCGTCATTTTACTGGCAATACCACGCGGCCCCAATGATGATTGGATCTCTTTTATTGATAATGGGGGGGATCATTGCTAGATTTTTGAGAGGAAAAGGATGGTGGTTGAAGGTCCATAGAGCCCTGGGAGTTGCAGGTGCACTCATCTCCCTCTTAGGATTTTTCATTGCTTTTATCATGATCTTTGCATCGGAAGAGATGCATTTCATTGTACTGCACTCATATATTGGCGGCGTTACGATATTACTGGTTTTGATAACGCTCATCATAGGTTTTCTGCAGTTCAGATTGAAGAGCAACATATCTGTCATAAGAAGAGTCCACCGCTGGTCTGGGCGTATTACCATCATCTTTATGGTCATTTCGATGATATCAGGAATGGTTCAAGTAGGAGTTTTATGAACCATAATATAAGGATGGCGATGGATATATACGTGGAGTTGTGAATAATGGAGATGAAACATATTGCGGGTGAGAATAGAGGAGACGTAAAGCTTTATACACTGAGCACCTGTGGATGGTGCAAGAAGACCAAAGGACTTCTCAGTGAACTTGGAGTGGAGTACAGTTACATAGATGTTGACCTTCTTGAAGGAAGGGATAAAAAAGAGGTTATGGATGAAGTTAAACGTCAAAATCCCCAATGTTCTTTTCCAACTCTTGTTATAAATGGCAATAAATGCATAGTCGGTTTTAAAGAAGATAAAATCAGAGAGGCAATTGGTAGATGAATGATACTCGCGATGACGAGGTTGAGGGGCTTTATAAGGAGCTAGACAGTGACGCTGAGAGATCGGGATACCACCTGAACCCTGATCTGGAGTTTACAAAAGATTTGTTGAGTGGACTTGTCACAAACGAGAAGAGGTATGGTTACCGTGCTTGCCCGTGCAGGATAGCATCAGGTAGTATTGAAGAGGATATCGATATAATATGCCCGTGCGACTATAGAGATCCGGACCTGAACGAATACGGGATGTGCTACTGCGCACTGTATGTATCAGAGAGTATCTTAAAAGGTGAGAATGATGTGGAGCCGATACCTGAAAGACGTCCTTCACCGGATGAGAGGGAAATAAGCATGGCCAAACCTAAACCTGTGGATATTTCTGCTCTCAGCCTACCTGTATGGAGGTGCAGGGTTTGTGGTTATCTATGTGCAAGGGAAGATCCCCCTGAGTCCTGTCCAATATGCAAAGCAAAAAAAGAGAGATTTGAGAGGTTCATTTAGCTTTCACTCATTCACTCCCCACTCTTCCTTTCGGCTCCTTCGGATACGCAAGCCTGATCTCCTCCACCCTGCGCTGTAGATCCTTCTTCAAATCCTCGTTCAATCTCCCGGAGTAGTGGTCTATGCGTGCCGCAATACTCAATTTGGATGAAAAGACCCTGGCAATCTTCCCACGCTGCCAGGAGGGCGCTGTGTGTACAAGAGGGTGCCTGAAGATGATTCCATGCTTGGGTGGTGGCGTTCCTTTCTGCAGGTGTCTGAAGAGGGATTTACCCGCACCCAGAACCTGAATTGTACTCGATGGCATCTTGGCGAGGTCATTTAGTCCACCAGCAAGCGAGATAATCCTGGCACCAAGCAAGGGACCTGCCAAGTTTGTCATGTTTGGTGCAATATTAAGCATCTTCTCTTCGATGAATGCCTCAAGTAGATCCCTATCTTCTTCCAGGTTTAATCTGCTCACAGCAAGAACCTCTAATAGCTCATTGACACCAACGAAAGGATGCAAAAAACCCCAATCTCCGAGGCGTTCTGAGAACAGGTTGGTCATCTCGTCGAGGTCATCCAACGTCTTTATCGCCTGTATAATCACCCGATCTTCGGTGAATGAAGCCTCAATTCTCTGTTTCGCCAGATCGATTCCGATCTTATGCAAAATTTTAAAATAGTCCTTCTCGGAAGCTACAAAGCCGGACCCGATCGCGAGATCAACGAGATTTAATCCGGATAGCCTCTTCACCTCGATCGATTCTGCCCCTTCACCTGATAAAACCCGGTTTAAGATCTCTTCCTCTGGGAATAACTTATATTCTAATACTTTCCCCTTCTCATCAACGCCAAAAACGCCAAACCACGTCTTCAGAAGCCTCATTTTTCAATCCATTCCCTTTAGCATGGCCAATAGCACCTTGATTCTCTGTTTTAACTACCAAAATCTTTTCATAATTTATGGCGTCTTCCCCATCCGGATAATACCTTTTAATCATGTATGTTCTCTTAAAACCCTCACTCTCATACAATTTCTGGGCAGATCTATTGCTAAGCCTGACCTCTAAAGTAACTTTCTTATAACCCTTCAAGATAAAGCAATTTTCTGCAACAGTGAGTAATTCTCTTCCGATACCTCTTCTTCGATATCCTTCAACGACGGCAATTCCAGAAATATGTCCTCTATCACTTGTTTTTACCGTGCCGGCCACAAAGCCCAATATCTGGCCATCATCAAAGACAAACCAGTATTCTTTATTCATTCTGTACGCATAAGCGATATCATTTGCCGTGTTATTTGTTTCGATACTGTCCTTCCATATGCGAATAATCTTGGGGAGGTCGTCGTCATTGGCCGGCCTTATCATAAAGAAACAAGTTTACTCTTAGTAGATATTAAATTTTTGGAAGAAACCGATTTATGATTGGTGGATGTTAAAGGATACAACGAGACTTGTAGTATCTACATTAAAATAATAAGCTTAAATACCCTTACTATCCATCTAAACGTGCGATAGTGGTAAAATGAGCGAGCACATTATGGAGGTAAATGGGGCCACGGTTTTTATAAAAGACGGGAAGGTGATAAAGGTAGAAGGTCCGTTTAATCTTGAGTATTGCCCTCTTCAACAAGCAATTCGAGGAGTTGAAAAGATCACGTCTGAGACGACCAGATCCAGTGTCGAGGGTCGGATAAGAATGTTTGGGATGTGTACGGAGAAGAGGATAATTGAGATCAAGCCAAGCCTTGTGGATTTTGGCACATCTGAGATAATTATGTGTGCGTTGAAGGAAGGGATTCTGGATGCTGCAGTTTTGGCCTGTGACGGTGCCGGAACTGTGATAACAGATAGACCGGAGATTGTACAGGGAATTGGGGGATTCATGTCAGGCCTCGTCAAGACTTCACCGATAGCAGATGTCATAGATAAACTCAGGAAGAAGGGTTGTATAATAGTCGATTCTGAAGAAGCAAAAATCGATGAGGCAAAAGGTCTGGAATTGGCTTTCGAAGATGGATATGAGCGAGTGGGGGTCACATCTGCCAAGGTTGAAGCGGCTCAGAGATGCAGGGAGATTGAGAAGGAGCAAGGAAGAATGACGGCGATCTTCGGGGTTCATACAAGTGGGATGAGCGCTGAAGATGCGAAGAAATTCAGAGAATTGGTAGATGTTACGACAGCCTGCGCCTCGAAGTACATACGTGAAGTGGCAAAAGATGCACTCATGCAGGTAGGGACTAAAGTCCCGGTCTTTGCGTTTTCGGAATTAGGAAAAGAAATGCTCCTGAACAGGATAAAATATATGAATGCAAAGGTTTTGATCAAAACATGCAAACTGCCGGAGTTGCCAGAGGAAAAACAGCCAAGACCCCTATTTTAGAAGTTAAAATATGATTTTGGGAATAATTGCAAACTATGAAGAAGAGGTATAAAACCATGAACAAAAGAATAACCTGCTTGATCTTATCAGGATTGTTGCTATCAACAGTTGTGATAATGAGTGGGTGTGTTGAGGAAGAGGCAGAGATACGAGCGCAATCCGGTGACACTGTTAAGGTTCACTACACTGGCACACTTGATGACGGCACGGTATTTGACAGCTCTATCGGCCGTGATCCCCTCCAATTTACAGTAGATTCAGGTCAGATGATAGTGGGTTTTAATAGAGCCGTAAATGGAATGAAACTCGGTGAAAAGAAGACCGTCAAAATCCCGGCGGATCAGGCTTATGGCCAATACCGTGAGGATCTGGTGCAGGTTGTGAATCGAAGTGAATTGCCTGAGGAGATGGAACCGGAGGTTGGTCAGCAGTTGATGAGCCAGCAAGCAGATGGTAGAATAATCGTATTCACAGTGATTAGTATCTCGGAATTAAATGTGACGCTTGATGCCAATCATCGCCTGGCTGGAGAAGACCTGACTTTTGAGATAGAGCTCGTGGAGATCGTTTAACTTTTCGTTCACTTATTATCCCTTTTGTAGCCAGAGAGTCCTCCCTTGAAGGTCCTTTCATCTTCCTTGTAGTTACCATTTAAGAATTTAACATCCAAAATTATTACATATATTTATTAATAATGAATTACTATAAGAACTGCATACTTTTGGTGGACTTAGAGGAGGAATACCAAATGATAAAAACGGAATTTACCGAATTGGTTGGGACAAAATATCCCATAATCCAAGCAGGTATGGGGCCATACAGCACAAATATGCTGGCAAGAGCCGTTGCAAATGCCGGGAGTCTCGGGACTATAAGTGGTGTGGGAATGGCAATAGGAATACCGGGTATAGAACAGGTTCTACCCGGAATGGCTGCGGAGGTCTTTGGAAAAGGAACGCCTGAGGAGAGGATGAAAGCCGCTCTCAGAATTGCAAAGGAGGATATAAAAGGTTCTGATGGGGTACTTGCCATAAACTGCCCCGTCTCGGCAGAGTTTATCCAGGCTGCAAAGCGTTTAATCACGGCGGCATTAGATGCAAGGGAAGAGGATTCAGAGCTTGAAGAGAGGTTCAAGGTGATAATAACCTCGGCTGGAAATCCGACTCCATGGGGTGAAGTCATAACAAAATCCGGAGCCATATGGGGGCATGTCTGTCCATCTGTATACCACGCAAAGAAGGCGGAGAAGGCAGGCGCTGACTTTGTGATAGCCTCCGGACATGAAGGTGGCATGCATATATCTTGGGAACCGGTGCATTCTATGGTTCTTCTACCAGCAGTTGTTGAAGCTGTAAATATACCAGTTGTCGGAGCTGGTGGATACTGTGACGGAAAATCACTTGTTGCAGCACTGTCCCTTGGTGGATGTGGCATACAGATGGGAACAAGGATGATCGCAACTCAGGAGAGTGACTTTGTCCAGATGTGGAAAGAGTACATAGTGGAATGTGGGGATAGAGACAGCATTGCTACAAGGGCAATGTTCGGTCCGGGAAGATATCTGAAGAGTGAAGCTTCGATGGATATTGCAAGAGCCACAATAGAGCAATGTCCTGAGATGTTTCTGGGAGAACCGGTGCCCATGCTCAGGGGAAAAGCACTGCAAGTGGAACTTAAGGGATTCGAGGGTCTATTGACCGGTGACAAGCAGAAATCGGTATTTGCAGGTGGAGAGGTTGCCGGAAGGATATGGGCCATTCCAACCGTAAAAGATCTGATCGATGGGATAATGAGCGAGGCGGAATCGATAATAAGTAAGAGGTTGCAGGAGATGTTAAGTTAAAGGGTAAAACCGAACAACAGGTATTTAATCTCTTGCTGATTCCAGATCTCTTAGAATCCTGAAGCTGATAACACCGCCTATAGACCCACCGATTATGAGGTTGATGTAATACGTCACAAACCTCCAGGTCAGGGTAAAAACACCAAGCATAGATGCTGGCATCAGCACGCTATAAAGTGAAGCTATGCCAAGTTCGGCGATTCCACTGCTTCCTGGTGTGAGGGGGATGGTGATGAAGACTGCCATTATTACTTGAGCGGCCAGTGAAGCAATCCACTTGGCATTCAAACCGAGACCGATGAGTATAAGTGATGCTATAACGAGGTCCAATAGCCAGAACAAGGCTGTAAGAACCATTCCGACTGAAAGGCTCCTCTTTCCTTCTCTAACAAACCTCCAGAAGCTTGCATGGAAGTCATCTATCTCCGTTCTGATACGATCAATATAACGATCCAGCCTCAGAAAATGGGCAAAACGGGAGCTGAAATTTTTTATCTTCTCCGGTTTTGTCACGATATATATTAGAATAGACATCAAAAGAATAAAAAAAATCACGGCGGGTATAAATACCGGTAACTGAACAACGTTGTAATAATCTTTGAAGATGAAGAGACTTATAGGCATAGCAATTCCGAGAAAAACCGCATCTAATAAACGCTCCCCTACCACCACCGCTGTCGCATCTCCATAGGAGATACCCTTCTTATTCAGGAGATAGATCCTGACAGGTTCACCTCCAAATTTCGACGGTGTAATACAGGCTGCAAATAAACTTGGAATTATCACTTTCATGGAATCGAGGAAACTAATCTTGCTTCCAACTGCACCACACATAACTTTTATACGCATCCCCCATGCAACCATGGCCAGAAGATGAAAAACAATTGCCAAAAGAAGATACTGTGGTTTAACGTTCGCGAGGCTGATAAACGTCTCTTTTGTCACAGCTGTCTCAGGAATGACCGTAAGGATTGCAGATAGAGTTCCCAGACTAATTAACAAAGATATAATCAACCATCTTTTTGAACGATCCATCTAACTTCCCAGGATGCTTAAAAACTTCGGAATAATCTCTACTCCGATAAATCTCAGTATAATGTTGATGAGTATTCCAACAATTACTCCTGCTATAAAGCTTGAAACAAGCCGAATTTTTATCAAAAGAAATGCGGCAACTGCAATCAGTATAACAAGGCCGATGATAGAACCTATCACTGTTGGTAATCTTGCTGGTAAATTGGCTGCAGCGTTAAAGATGTTTGATGCGAATGTGAAGAGTCCCAATCCAAAGACGAGGCCCAAAACAACCCCGCCAGCTCCTAATATCTTTTCCCTGATCATTTTTAACACCACAATTATATATATCTCTTATCTTTTATCTCTTTTGGAAACGTTAGTCATATATAAAATAAAACCACATATTATACTGCCCTTTACGAGGGCAGATGTGAGAAGTGATCATCTGTGCAAAATAAGGGCTACAAAAGTTCGCATTGAACGATCTTTGCGGGAGTAAATGCTTTTTGCTATCGATGACCGCAAGTCTACCCCAATGCGATACAAAGACCCCTGTCACGAGGGTAACGGAGAGGGACAGCGGTGTATCCAGAGGATGATCTCTCGGGGTTAGTGCGTCAGGGGACATCATAACACTCATCATAACAAACACCATAATATCACAAAATAGAAGGAGTAATCTCAATTGGAAGAAAGTACTAAAAACCAATTAGTTATGACAGTTCCAATTCATTAAATCAAGAAATCGAAGAGTTCCTGCTAAAACGTGGTGCAATTAACGTAGGATTTGCCACATGCGAAACTCTTAGCGGTGGACCGCCCAGCACTGATCTTTCTTACGTCCTCCCAGAGGCGCGCTCGGCCATCAATTTTGCCATGCCACTTGACCGGGAAAAAATTCGTGCGCATAATATAAGCAAAGAAGATTTTCTTTCACACGAGAAAGACAACTTAGAAACCAATCTCAAAGTGGATAACGCCTGCAAGGAACTGGCAAAATGGCTCGATGAGAAAGGTTTTTTGTCAAAGGCACTGCGAGCAAATAATGTTTTCGAAAAGAAATTCCAAGCTGGCAACTCACAATGCCACCTGAGCTTTCTCATAGATATATAGCAGTTCGCTCAGGTGTGGGATCGTTTGGCTGGTCAGGAAATGTTTGCATCAAAGGCTTTGGCACTGCAGTTATCCTTGGCTCTGTAGTGACATCTGTCAAACTTGCACCAACTGAGCCAATCCCGCCAGAAGAATCTTTCTGCACAAAATGCAAGATTTGCGTTTCATTTTGTGCTGGTGAAATGTTTTCCCGAGATGAAGAGACTACAGTTACGATGGGCGGTGAGACATTTTCCTATAGCAAACGTGTAAACTGTTTGCGTTGCACTTTTGTATGCGGTGGTTTTACAGGTCTTCATCCAAGTGGTAAATGGTACACATGGTCCCCCGGACGTTTTGAAATTCCCAAAGAAGATAATAAAGTCCGTTCTGCACTATTGCGCGGGGTATCGAAGTACAGAAAGTGGCCAGAAAGAAGCGATGGTGGTGGGGGTTTTGAAAATCCAGCAGCACCGGGAATCAACCTCAGGCTCACCTGTGGAAACTGCGGAATCATGTGCTTTGGAGATAAGGATAAAACTCGCGAGAACTACCGTCTGCTCACAAATTCAGGTTGCGTGATTCAGCGCGAAGATGGTGAGATTCTTGTGCTACCGGCCGTTGAGGCGGCGAAGGTTTTCGAGGAGATGGATGGTAAGCATAAGAGGATGTATCAATGATAAATTTTTGACAAAAATTTAATCACAACGGAAGGGCTACCGCCCTTTCCAAACCTGTGTCCGCCTTCGGCAGGACTAATCGGGCTTTCGCCCGATGTTTTATAAAGCCTTTTTAGGGGGAGGGGCTACCGCCCCCTTCACCCCTGTGTCCGTCTTCGGCAGCAACCTTTTGAAAAAAGCTTGACCAATAAACTTTATACCAAAGTTTAATCAAAACCACGACCTATGGCTTGCGCCATAGGCCATCTCCGCTTTTGGCAGGGCTATTTGCTATAGACTCCTTAACCCAGTTACTTTTTTCTTCTAAAAAATCATCTTCTACTTTTCTTCCCAGTCGCATCTAAAACATCCAGCGTTGTAAGTCACCGAGTTTATAATATGCCCCTCCGATGTTGTTGAGGTCACTTGCCACATTCGGATGCCTCTCGCCCAAGACTTCCTTATCAATTGAAAGAGCCTCTTCAAAGTACCCTATTGCTTTTTTATCGCCCCCTTTATAGTGATGTATCGCTGCGAGTTCGGATATGAACAAAGCATATTTTTCATCCTTTTTAGATTCCTGAATTTGGGAAAGGATATACTCACCCCATGTTAAAGCATCATCATAGGCAAGAGATCGACGTAGGTATTGCAGTAATCTAGCTCCTTCTTCAATAGCAATCCCATCTTCTCGGCATACAAAAGCATGTTCGATCAACTCTTCTGCCAGCAAAGGATTATAATAATCCTGGCTTGATAGAACCTCTTGATAGTAAGAGGTCGCCCCTTTGTGACATTTTACACTTTCATCTTCTTCAAGGAAACGAAATATATCTTCTCTTAAAAGTGGTGAGACAAAATACCAGGCATTATCTTTGAGCGTTGTGTCAGCCTCAATCAGACTGATCTGAACCGCTTTATCAAGATGAGATTCCCAATCAGCCAAATCAAAAGAGACATGTTCAATTCCTTTTTTATGAACCGGTAGTCTATAAACAGCGGACCTGTGCAAAAGATTTTGAAGATCTTCTGGCTGGGCTTTTAATATCTCATTTAAAACCAGATCCTGAACAAACTCTTCCTTCTTACCTTTAACCTTGGATAAAAGTGAATCGATGTCCAAACCCTTAACATTTCCAACCAAAGTGTCAAGTGCCTCCATCAACCTTGGATTTCCACGTCCTGCCTCGATAAGTTGCTGTTTGACATGATCTTCACAGTTCGGGATATTTTTGAGTTCATAGGCCTTCTTCACCTCGTCGGCACCACGAAAACTTGTTAAACCTATTGATTCGAGCCTTTCGCAGGCAAGATCCTTTCCTTCAAATGTAATTGGAAAGGTATAGCGTGAGGTGATTATCAGTTGGGTCATCTTGCCGCTATATGGCAAAAATTTGAGTAATGTTTCTAAGATAGGTTCTGCATCTTGAGTGATTTTTATATCATCATCTTCTGAACCACTTATTCCCGAAAGATTCTCCTCAAAATCGTCAAAAAGGATAAGATAATTACTTTCTTGAAAAACAGAAGAGCACAATCTTCTGATCTTACCCGAAATATCCTCTTTTTTTTCTTTTTCGTCTCTTGCCTCTAACATCTTCAAGGCTTTGTCATCTCCACCCCTGATGAAAGCGTCTTTCAACGCTTCATAAAATGTAACCGTATTCAGTTTACCGTGAACGATAATCAAGGTATGATCCTTGAAACGCTCACATAATTTACCGGCAAGACAGCTCTTACCGAGTCCACCGGTTCCGTGTAGGAGTAGGCCAACTTTCCCTTCATCACTTTTAAGGCATCTGATTCCCTGCTGTATCTGCCTTCTTCTTCCTACAAAACCCTCTTTGAGGACTTTAACCTGACTGTTCACAAGGTATTTGTGCTGAAGATCTCTTTTCTTTGGGCGTTTTTTCTGACCTCTTTCAACCAAAGCTACATTGAGGGGCGTTCCATCGCAGAAGAGACGAAGAAGCGACCAATCATTTTTATGGTATTTTAAGAGCTCCTTTCGAGATCTCTTCACCGCCTCAAGTATATTTTCTCCCCGGCTTAAATCAAAATATATTACCTCTGCGGCTATTCTTGCACCCACATCTGATACCGGTAATCCCCAACTGAGAACCGCAAGGATACCTTCCAAAACAAGATGATTTGCAAATGAGATGGCTGCTGCATGTTCTGGAGTCTGTCCGGTTTTACATCCAGATAAAAAGAGCAGTCTTGGCAGGTTAAGGCTGAGTATCTCTTGGAGTTCTGAAGGCGTTACCCTTCTTTGAAAGCCCTCTTCATCCTCCATCAAGAAAAAAGGCGTTCCATTATTATCGATGTTGGCATGGCCTGTGATGTGGATTACATCGTATTTATTATCTTTAAGTCGCTCACCTAGGCCTTCAAGCGAGCCTGTATCCTCCACATCGATCTCCACTGGAAGATCCTTTGTGATTTTAAAGATTTCTTCCTCTTCCTTTTCAAAGTAGAGGACAGGATAAGTATTTCGAGGTGAGCAAGCCATGAAAAGTATCTTAAGGGGACGATTCTCTGGTTCTGGCTTCTTTTTTATGCCACGATCCGAGACTCTTCTTACAAGATGTATCCTTGAGGGAACGAGGAAATCGCCGTGGTAGAGTAATTCGAATGGTAATTTGGATGCAGGACCACTGGATCTTATATGAAGTTGAAGCGTTTCACCATGATCATCAGCTTCTTTTAAGGCCCCAATCAACCTTTTGTCGTCTCCATCAAGGATAGTAAAGAGCCTTTCCCCAATCTGTTGTGATAAATTTCGTGCATCCCACCTTAAATCATGACACTGTACTTCTTTATCTTTGATATCTTTAGAGTCGACAGAAAAAGTTTTTTGGGCGCCATCCGGTCCTGTCCAGATAAGAATGATTTTTTCTTTATCTTTTGCCTCTTCGTATTTAAATTCGGCTTGATAGATTACAGGCATTTATACACCTCAAGCCTGAGAGGTGGGAGGTCTCCGATCGGACACCTCTCAGGCTTGAGGTGCCCAGCCACAATA
>JAXHTJ010000040.1:0-17128 GCA_034190245.1 Halobacteriota archaeon
ACGATGTTGACAGATATACCTCCTATCTTGTGAAGGCAGCAGAGAGCATTTTGCTGCCATTTGGTTACACAGAAAAAAGACTGCAGGAGTATCTCAAACCAACAAGCCAATGCACATTATCGGAATTTATGATTAAATGAGTGAGGTTTCATCTCCCCATCCCATCTCTTCGATCAACTATTTAAAGTGTAAGAAATTAAGCTGTTTGTTGAATACTCAAAGGGGTGGGGAGAGATATGACATCAATCAAGGCACTGGACATACTCGACAGCATTAAGCGTGTGGATTCAGATTTGATGTAAAGTATTCTGAAATGAAGCGCACAACGGCAATCTTATAGCTATTGGGTAGTCCGTGTAAAAAAGATTGATTCTTTTGTTGATACTGGGTATTCCGGTATATTTATATAATATCAACGTTTATACTTTATTTCCGAAAGAGTGCCAATTTTGGTGCTATTGACTTAAAAGGAGGTGAATTGTTATGAAGAAGATGGCAATAGTAGGCATAGTAATGCTCTTGCTTCTTGCAAGTATGCCCGTTTCAATTGCGGCGAGGTGGTATGAGGTACCTGTACCTGTGGAGCGAGCTGTCGTTATGGGTATCGGCACGAATAACGGTGTTCCAAACGGAAATTTTATTTGTGCAGTGGCAACAGAATATGAAACCGGAGAAGTCGTCAGTAGTGGAATTGTCGTTGTTAATGCTTATGGTACATGGTTGGTGTCAAGACTGAGCGTAGAGGACATTGATTATGGAACCTTGGTGGGTACTGCAAGTACACCAGGAATCGGTGATCAACCTTTCTTGTTGAGCTTGGCGATTGATGGAGGCGCATATGGATACGATACTTTCACGTATGCCACCCCTTCATCAGGTCCAATGATGTTCATGGGCAGTGCGGCGTTCATTCAATACGTCATTTGATTAAACTCCAATTTAAGAACCAGGGGCAATAAAACTTTAAAAGGTAATTTCAGTTGCGGCTTTTACAGCCGTAACACTTTTTTATATAAGTCCTGAAAACCAAAAAATTGATAATGAAGGGTTATCAACCTAGTATGGGGTAGGTGATCCAGATGGATATGAAAGTTTTGGAGTACGTTGGGTATGTAATTGTCGTTGTGGGAATAATATGCGGTGTCTCTCTTTCAAACTTTCCGGTTATGGACCCGGAAAGGCAGTTCCCTCTCCATGCGATGATAACATCAATTGGTTTACTGATAGTGCTTATAACGCATTCTAATATGATAAGAAAACTTGAAGAGCAGTAAGGTTTGAATCTTTCTAATCAGATTCAAACTCGGCTGTAACAGCACCTTCCTTCACACTGAGCCCTTTCTTATCAAGCTCAAGGAGCTTGAATCCCGGTTCAAAGCGTGTCCCAACCATCGATACCGCAAGCTTCCTGACCACCTTCTCGGTCAACTTATCTTTGTCCTCCCTGAACCTCACAATGTCTATGATCCCATCAAATATCTGGTGTAGTGCTGAGAGTGACTCA
Source organism: Halobacteriota archaeon (assembly GCA_034190245.1). Classification (GTDB taxonomy): domain Archaea; phylum Halobacteriota; class Syntropharchaeia; order DAOWMC01; family DAOWMC01; genus JAXHTJ01. Next base: position 1,505 of record JAXHTJ010000040.1, read on the forward strand.
GGATCATGCATCTTCTTTTCTATTAGAAACAGCCCAGTGATATCGTTCTTTCTGAATTTAGCCCTCATGGATTGAGAGAAGTCGTATACCACCTCGAAATCAAAGTCCTTCATTGCTGGGGAGAGCATCTCAACAAACCCCCTTGTTACAGGAGCATAGGCAAGCTCGTCGATTGCTTTACCCAGTGCTATTCCAACACTTGATAAGTCCCTTGATGACTTTAACACAGATTTCATATCCCTCTCAACACCGATGACGTTCTCAGTCTTCCACGAGTACCAGTCCACGATCTTCAGGAGATCCTTCTCTTCATATTCCTCTGGTTCGACGCCGATATCCTTAAGTTGCTGTTTGAACTCATCTGGCGACATCCTCGAGAGGACGACAACAACGGCACCATCGTTAACGAGCCCCTCTTTGACAAACTGGTTGCAGAAGATCTCCTTCTCCCCACCGTATGGGCCCTGTATCACGACTGATGAACCCCTGAGCAAGCCTCCGTAAATCAGGCTATCGAAGTTTTCCACACCACTGGATATTCTATCGGAGATGGCTCCCTTGAGTATCTTGTTTTTTATATCAAGTTCTTCTGATATCTCCTCATATTCGGATAAAATTGGACTGATCAAGGTTTTAGCCGAATCAAACGCATTCTTCTTGCCCAAAATAAACGAGGAGAGATCCACAAATGAGTTGAAAGTTAAGCAGAGTGAATTGACAAGTTTGCCTACATCATTTCCATTATCGGAAGAGAGTGCGCCTTCTAAACCCTCCAGATTGACGCTTCCGTCTTCGGATATCTCAAAGTTCTGGAGTAGCGGTTCCTCTGTTGATATTGAAGTTATCTTCTGTTTATACATAGGCAGAGTATCCGATTTTTGACCGTCTTTCAGATATTTGGTGAAGATCTTCTGAAAGATTACAATTGTTTGAGTTACTTTATCCTCTCTCTTCAAGCTCTCAAGTGTGATAGTCTTCTCAAACTCCCCACCTGCAAAGATATCCGGAAGAAATTCTATGACACCAAGTTCAGCCATTTTATGGCGATTTTCATCGATGAATGGCTTGCATGAGGAGGCTATCTTCACTTCAGCGTTATCGGGCCCTATCACCATCGACAAAAAATTATATATGTTTTCAAATAGCGCTTTCAATGCTGTTAGATAAAGAGATTTTAATGCCGATAGATCGTCGTTGGTAGATCCTGATTCTTTCGTTATGTCTTCCAGCATCTCTGATGTTTCAATATCTTCCAAAATCCCTGATATATCAAGGGTACAATCATCAAGAATATTTAAACCCTCCAGTATAGGGTATTGAGAAGTAACCTGTTCTGCGGACATCTTTATAGCAGATATTCCTATTACGTCCTTACTTGCACGAATCACATCTTCAATAAGCCTGGATTGTAGTTGTATAGCTTCCTTGTAAGTCATATTCTCTGAATGCCGCCAATTTTTTTAAACTAAATTGAGAAGTTTCCCCTTATTACTATAATTAGCAAGTAATTGCGTAAATACTTTATTCCACAAAAAATATTTATATATTAAACACCCTAATAATTATGGGGGATAATTTAATATATACCATTATTATTGGATAATTTGAGGATCCACTGATAGGATTGTCCTATTTGAGGGGAAGGTATAATAAATCGTCACTCAAAAGAACCGGAGAACATGAATGCAATGATTTCGAACGACGACTCATACTTTTTCGGTACATTTACACCATATTTAAACTGATTTAAGAGTTCAGAGGACGCCAAATGAACAAAAATCCGAAGATACTGGTGGTAGACGATGAGGATACAACAAGAGCCTTGGTAAAGAGGATTCTGGGGCGGCAAAACTTCGATGTCTTAGAGGCAGCATCAGGTGAGGAGGCTCTGGAAATCATCAAAGACGATGGTGGGATCGATGTGATACTTCTCGACATCATGATGCCAGAACTTAATGGTTTTGAGGTACTCGGGATTCTTAAAGAGACGAAGAGAACTAAAAATTTTAAAGTCGTCATGTTCAGCGCCATGTCCCAAGTGGAAGATAAGGTGAGGGCGTTTTCTTCTGGAGCTTCCGATTATATTGTAAAGCCTTTTGAGGGTGGGGAGCTTATTGCGAGGATCGAGAATCAGATAAGGCTAAAGCAGGCAGAGGATGAACCACGTGAGAGCAAAGAGTGGCTGGAGGACTTCTTTAATAACTCCAGTGACCTCATTCAAAGTGTTGGTCCAGATGGTCGATTGATATATGTTAACCGCTCATGGCGGGAGACACTTGGATATACAGAGGAGGAGGTAGAAGGACTTTCACTCAGTGATATCATTCATCCCGAGAGCTTGAACCACTGTATGAAGACGTTTAAGCGTGTAATGGCAGGTGGAAAGGTCGATCACGTTGAAGCCAAATTCATAACCAAGGACGGTAAGACAATAATAGTCGATGGGAGTGAAAACTGCCAAATCAAGGATGGTAAGGCTGTTGCCACAAGAGGCATCTTCCGTGACATCACCGAACGCAAGCGTGTGGATGATGAATTGAACAGACTGGCTACTGCTGTAAGAGCGTCCATGGATAGCGTCGTCATATGCGATATCAGGGGAAATATTACTGATCTGAATGAGGCGACACTTGAGATGTATGGTAGCGACAGAAAAGAAGATCTGATCGGGAAAAATGCTTTTGATCTCATTTATACGGAAGAACGAAAAAAGATGTTTTCAACCGCAGGGGATCTATTCAAGAAGGGCAGCTCAAAAATTCAAGAGTTTTCTGTAAAGTCTAAAGACGGCAGTATAAAACCTGTCGAGATAAGCATAACGCTCTTAAGAGATGCTGAAGGAAAACCGATGGGTTTCATAGGTATAACAAGAGACGTCACCGAGCGTAAAATGGCAGAGAATGCGCTAAAAGAATCTGAAGAGCAGTATCGGGTCTTGTTTGAGAACTCTATTGAAGCCGTTTATACCGTTGATCTCAAAGGTAATTTCACATCGCTCAACAATGCATGTGAGGAATTGCTCGGTTATAAACAGGAAGAACTCCTCGGGGTGAGTTACAGCAAAGTTATCGCAAAGGAAATAGTTGATACAACCTTTAAGGGATTTAACAGGATGTACAGAACCGGTGAACCCATTCGCAACCTTGAATATGAGATTATCAGAAAAGACGGTGAAAGAAGATTGTTGGAAGGATGTGCCAACCTGATCAGAAAGGGAGGTATAATTGAGGGTTTTCAAGGGACTGTTAGAGACGTTACTGAACGAAAACGCTCGGAAGATTTATCACGCACTCAACGAGACCTGGGTTTATCACTTAGCGCCGCTTCAGGTCTTGATGAGACACTACGATTATGCATCGAAACTGCGATTCAAGTATCAGGGATGGACTGCGGTGGCGTTTATCTGGTAGATGAGGCATCTGGAGACTTGGACCTCGTATATTATAAACAATTAACTCCTGAATTTGTAAAAAATACATCACATTACGATTCCGATTCGATCAACTCACGCTTGATTATGGCAGGTGAACCGATCTTTACCAGACATCAAGAATTAGGACTGTCATTGAGTGAGGCTGAGCGTAGTGAAAACCTCAGCGCCGTTGGCATCATTCCGGTGCATTATGAGGAGAAGGTTATTGCATCTATCAACATCGCATCACATACACTCGACGAAGTACCTGCTTTTGCCCGTATTGCTTTAGAGACTATTGCCGCCCAGATCGGTAACGCCATTATCAGGTCAAAGGCAGAAGAAGCATTGCGAGAGAGCGAAGAGAAGTACGCTACACTGGTGGAATTGGATCCAGATGGAATTGTACTTTTGCAGGATGGGAAGATAGTCTTTGCTAACCGCAGTGCCTACAAAATATCCGGTTTTGACGAATCTGAAGTTCTGGGCAAAGATATCTTTGGCCTGTTGTCAGGAGATATGGCAGATACATTCAGTGCAATGCCAAGTGATATGAAGAAAATAATGATTAATAGACTCTCAGAAGCGGTTAAAGGTAATGTTTTATCTAACACATATCAAGTGAAAGCTAAGGAGAAAACTGGTAAAGATATATGGGTTGAGATATACACGAATCCCATTAAATACAAGGGAAGGGCTGCTGAGCTGATTCTGATCAGGGATGTAACGGAACGCAAGAAGGCGGAAGAGGATCTCACAAAGTCAAAAGAAGCATTAGAAAGAGCCAATCTTGAGCTTGCCTCGACCAATTTGGATCTGGAGATGTCCATTCTGGATGCAAAAGAGATGACTGCCGCAGCAGAGACCGCTAACCGTGCCAAGAGTGAGTTTCTTGCCAATATGAGTCATGAGATCCGCACACCACTGAATAGCATCATCGGTATGATAGATCTTGTCAAGGATTCAGATCTCGATTATGAGCAGATAAAATTCCTCGAGATGGCAAAATCGTCTTCATTTTCTCTCCTTGATATAATCAATGACATACTCGACTTTTCCAAGATAGAATCCGGTAAGATGGAGTTGGAACACGCAGGTTTCAACCTTATGGATACAGTCAATGGACTTATTGGTCCGCTCTCTTATCGTGCGCATAAGAAAGGGATTGAACTCTTGCTGGATGTCGATTGTGAAGTACCTATATACCTGGTAGGCGATCCTACCAAGTTCAGGCAAGTGATTGTGAATTTAATCGGTAACGCCATCAAGTTCACCGAGGAAGGCGAGATCGAACTATCGATAATGGCAACCAAAGAGACGAGTGAGAGTGTCAGCCTCCATGTCTCTGTGAGGGACACCGGTATAGGTATCTCTGAAGAAAAGAAGAAGATCATCTTTGATAGCTTTACCCAGGCAGATGGCTCTACAACAAGAAAATACGGTGGCACTGGACTTGGACTTACGATCTCAAAGAAGTTACTGGAGATGTTGGGTGGTGAGATTTGGGTCGAAAGCGAGATCAATAAAGGTAGCACTTTTCATTTTACCGTAGAGTTTGATCTCCAATCCGAGTCAAAACACATCTCGAAGATGTTTGATGGAGGCCTTAAAGGTCTATCGGTCCTTGTCATAGATGACAATGCTACGAGTAGAATCATACTGAAGAAAGTCACCGAGTCTTGGGGAATGATTGCGTCAGAGGCCGTTTCGGGAGACGAAGGTATCAAAAAAGTAGTGAATGCCAAAAAATCCGGTAATTCATTTGATCTGATACTTCTCGATTATCTGATGCCTGAGATGGATGGGCTGGGGGTCGGAAGAAAGCTCCAAAAATATGGTATAAGAACCCCCATAATAATGCTTTCAAGTGCTGAAATAAGGTCTGAAGAATATAGAGATCTTGGTGTCGATTTATGCCTTATGAAACCTGTTACACCATCGAACTTGTTGAACGCCATAACAAACTCCATTTCAGGAGTTAAAATCAAGGAAAAAGAGCCCCCCTCTATGAACAAGGTGCCCGTAAAATCATTTGAAGGATATAAAGTTCTATTAGCAGAGGATAACGAAGTAAATCAGATTCTTGAATTAGAAATACTAAAAAGAAATGGGTTAGAAGCTGTTTTAGTGGAAAATGGGCTTAAAGTTGTAGAAAAGTTCAAAGATAAAGAATTTGATCTGATACTCATGGATGTGCAGATGCCTGTGATGGGCGGGGTAGAGGCGACATTTAAGATTAGAGAGATTGAAGCTGTAGCTGGCGGTCATGTACCCATCATCGCCCTCACTGCTCATGCAATGGAAGGAGATAGAGAGCGGTTCCTAGGTGCTGGTATGGATGACTATGTCTCCAAACCCATAAGAGAAGAGGAGCTTATTAGAGTTATCAGCAAGTACGCAACATCCACGGATGCGGCTGAGAAAGATTCCAATGAGGGCGAAGGAATCGGAGTGGTAAATTCTTCAAAAGATGATCTGAATGTATTTAACATGGATGCTCTTTTGGACCTTATCTCTGGTGATAGAGACCTGGCCAATCGTGTAATTACTATTTATAAAGAGAAGCTTCCGGATAAACTGAAAGCCCTGGAGGATGCAATCGAGAACGATGATTTCGGAGGGATAAGAGCGATTGCTCATGACTTAAAAGGTTCATCGAGTAATATCTCCGCAAGGGAGGTGCAGAAAGCGGCATTAGAGCTGGAGAAAGCCGGAGCAATGGAAGATATGGATGAGGTTCAAGCATCCATGGTCAAGCTCAAAGAAGAGCTGGATAGACTCGTGCAGATGATAGACACGTATGTGGAGGGGCTTTATGAATGTATTAATTGCTGAAGATGACGATATATCGAGAGTTCTACTTGAAGGCATTCTCAAGATAGAAGGTTTTACTGTAATAACCTCCTGTGATGGTGCCGAAGCATGGGAGAAATATAAGGATAACAACATATCCATTGCACTCCTGGACTGGATGATGCCGAGGATGGACGGTGTGGAACTCTGCCAGCATATCAGGGATGCGGAATCCTCAGACGATAGATATACCTATATCCTTATGGTGACGGCAAAAAATACCGCCGAAGATATAGTCGAGGCGATGACCATCGGTGCCGATGATTACATCAAAAAACCTTTTGATAAATATGAGCTTCTTGCCCGCGTACAAGCAGGTAGGAGGATATTAGAATCGAAGCAGAAGCTCAAAGAGAGTGAGGAGAAGTACAGAACTCTCATCGAAAATTCGATGGATTTGATCATGGTATTTGATTTAGACGGGGACATTCTACTGATAAATGATGCTGGGGCAAATATTTTAGGTGAGAAACCCGATTATTTTATTGGAAAGTCAATTTTTGGGATTTACCCTGAAAAAGCAGCCATTTTTGAAGATAGAATGGACCAGATAATTACTTCCGGAGTTGGAAATGATTTTGAAGATGTTATAACGCTTCCTTCTGGTGAAAGATGGTTTTGGGTAAGTCTGCATCCTGTCAAAGAAAAAAATGGCAATATATTTGCTATTCAGGCCATCTCTCATGATATGACCGAAAGAAAACAGGTTGAGAAGAGGGAATTGAAGATAAAGGATACTGCGATCCAGACTTCCATTAATCCGATCATCATGGCAGATGTAGAGGGTAAACTGACATATGCAAACACCTCTTTTCTCGAGAAGTGGAGATATAATTCAGTAGATGAAGTGATAGGGTTGCCCATTGCAGAATTTTTTAAAACTGAGAGGGATGTTGAAGTCTTATTAGCGGCTCTTTCGGAGAAAGGCAGCTGGTTGGGGGAGTTGACGGCAAAGAGAAAGGGAGGTCTTGATCTTGATGTTCAATTATCTGCGAGCATGGTAAAAGATGATGAAGGGAGTCCAATCCGGATGATGTTCTCATTCATCGATATTACATTGCGTAAACAAGCATGGGAAGCAGTGATTAAATCAGAAGAGAGGTATAAAGCCTTAACGGAGGATTCTGCCGATGGCATCTTTGCAACCAACAAGGACGGGCTCTTCACTTACATAAATCCTGTCCTTGAAGATATGTGTGGCATTAAAAGCGCCTACACATTGGGAACTCATTTTGGTAAGCATTTCTCAACGGAAGCATCAAAACAACTTGAATGGATATTCTGTGATCTGAAGGATGGTAAGAATATAAAAACTCTTGAATTCAATGTCATCCGCGAAGATGGATCTTCTATTCCCATCGAGATAAACGCTGCACCCGTGATAAAAGATGGCGAATTTGATGGCATGGAATGCTCTTTACGAGATATCACCAACCGTAAAAAACTGGAAAACGATCTTAAGGAATCGTATGAAAGATTGCAGGTAGCTTATGAAGAACTCAAAGAGCTGGATCAGATGAAGACTGATTTTGTATCTGTTGTTACACACGAGCTGCGCACACCTCTTGCCATCATACGCAATAATCTTGAGATGTTTCTGGATGGCACATTCGGAGATCTGAACGAATTGCAGGAAGAGAGCATGGGTATGATCTTCAATAATATTGAGCGGTTGATCAAGCTTGTCCAGAATAGCCTCGATATGTCACGCATATATGGTGACAGGCTAAAATTAAAATTCGAGCAGGTAAAAATAAAGGAGATCTTCGAGAAGGTCGTCTCGGGTATGAAACTTATAGCAGAGGACAAGGAGCACAAATTGACATTAGAGGTATTGGGAGATATCCCTGTGATTGAGTGTGATGAAGATAGAATCACCCAGGTCCTGACAAACCTTCTGCATAACGCAATAAAATTCACACCAAATGGTGGTAAGATCGGTGTAACTTTACAACGTGATGAAGAAGAGGGTGTCATACTTGCAAAAGTGTCTGATAATGGCATTGGTATCCCGGAAGATGAGCAGGAGAATATATTCAAACAATTTTATGAAGTGGACAGTTACCTCCATCACGAGTCCGGTACCGGGCTCGGACTATCGATTGTAAAGGGGATTGTCGAGTCTCATGGTGGTAAGATATGGGTCGAGAGTACACCCGAAGTGGGCAGTACATTTTCATTTACAATCCCGGAGGTAAAGAATGAGTGAAGAGGCTTCAAGGAAAAAAATAATGGTGGTGGATGATACAAAAGACATGGTCTGGACTGTGAAGCAGATGCTCGGATCGGAGGGATATGAGATGATGGAAGCAGGTGGAGGCCTTGAATGTCTACAGAAATTGTATGAGGCCAAGAAGAAACCTGATCTGATTCTACTCGATGTTATGATGCACCCGATGGATGGCTGGGTGACACTGAGGACGATAAAAAACGATGATAAACTGAAACATATCCCTGTATCGATGCTTACGGCGCTTCCACCGGATGAGGAGGTTATAGGATCTAACACAATATCGATGATAGAAAACTACATCGTCAAACCTTTCACAAAGGCGGAGCTGCTTGAAAAAGTGGATGATGTATTCAAACAGATGGACTCAACAGGAGTCGTGGTTAAAAACCTCAAGGAGATGAAGATTCCTGAGGTGGCGGATGAGTATGAACATCTTGCCACAGAGTTACTCCGCAGGAAAAGAGTGGTGGAATCGATGGAGAAGAGCAGGGATCTCGATTTGGTCTCTGACAGAAGCTCAATGGAAGATCTGGTTAGTAAGCAGAAAGAAATGATCCGGGTCATGGAAAAACGCATAGGGATAATCAGAGAAAAATACGGGGTTTAAATTTAACCAACTCGTATAATTGAGTAATGGGGGAAAAGATGCAAGGAAAAAGAGTGATGATAGTGGACGACGAGCCGTCGATCCTGATTGCCGTACGGGTACTTCTGGAACCGAAAGGCTTTGAAGTGGTTACCGTCGATTCCGGGATGAAATGTATTGAAGTGTTAAAAGAAGGTTTCAAGGGCGTGATACTTATGGATGTGATGATGCCCCGAATGGATGGATGGGATACCATCCAGAAGATAGTCGACGAGGGGCTTTCAGAGGGGAATATAATTGTCATGTTCACGGCAAAAGAGATACCTGGTCCAAAGATGGAGGGCCTACAGGAGTATGTGATGGATTATATCACAAAACCATTTGAAAATGAGAAACTCGTGGCTTCTATAAATGAATACCAATCGTATCTGATATAAAATGTACATCTAAATGGTTGCATCTAAAACCTTTCCAATTCCTTTGCTGTGCCCTTCCCTGAAGATGAATTTTTGTCCCTCGTATACAAAGTAGGGTTTGAACTTAAACCTCATTTTTACCCTGCCAACCTGCCCAGCCATCATATAATCGTACTCTAATTGTGTAAACTCTACTGCTTCAGATATAGTCTCCAGATGTACTACAGGCTCGTATCCACGCCTTACCCTGGTTGGATGGTTCAGAATCATAACCTCTGCTTCAAACTCTCTCACGGCTTTTGGTTCTCCTTCACATAGCACCATGCCACGCTCAAGTGGGAACTCTTTCACCCCTTTCAATGCCAGTCCAACTATATCACCCGCCTTTGCTTCATCCACCCTGTAATGATGAATCTCGATCGATTGGACTTTAACCCGGGTAAATATCCCTTCGATGCTCGGTCCAAGATTCAGGTTGTCACCTACCTTTATGTGTCCCTGCTTCACTGTACCGCTTACGACGGTTCCAACACCGGATACCTGATACACTTCATCGATATAGAGCTGGAAAGGTTTGTCCCGCGATATATTTCTCTTTGGGAGTCTGAGAAATAGTTCATTTAGCAGGTCAAGACCTTCCATGGTTACGGGAGAAGTTCTAATAATCGGAACGAGAAGCCCTTCATTCTTTTTCATTATCACCTCGATATCTCTTTTTGACTTTATTTTATACGGGATTCTACCCACAGCCTTTAAAATGATGGATATCTCTTCTTCAGCTCTGATTACATTTTGCTGCCCTGCCCTGTCTATCTTTGTCAGAGCGATAATGGTTGGAAGATCCATGGCGAGTAGTATCCCCAGGTGCTCTTTTGTGACATGAGTTACACCATCATCTGCTGCAACAACGAGTAATCCGTAGTCCAATTTCTGACCCACAATACCTCTAATAGTGGTTCTTAGCCAGGGTTCGTGCCCAACCGTATCCACAAAAGATACCAACTTCTCCGATCTTTCAACAACGCTTGCCTTCTCTTTTTTGCTCAGCGGATTCTTTAAATAGATCGGTTTTTCATCCTTGAAACCATAAACACCATATGATAGATCCGCACTCAGCCCCCTCTCTATCTCGTGAGGCTTAACATCAAGATATATCCTCGTCTTCCCGGCCCCGTCATCATTTGTTCCGGTGACCAAAGATCCAACCAGCGTGCTCTTCCCATGATCCACATGTCCCGCGGTTCCGACGAGTATATGCTCCCTACAGGATGAGGATATGTTCTTTATTGTCACAAGGCCGACGTACCCTTCGTTGATCATGTACGTCTCCACATCGGCAACCTCTCCGCCTATCTCGATGGCGATGCAGTTCAGAACGGATAGAGTCTCTTTATAGAGCTCATGCTCGATACCTCTCAACGTTCCATCATCGGTCACTCCAATAACATACAGAACAGTGCCATTGCCCACAAGCATCTTATGATTCATCTGACAAGCTAGACCCTGTCTCCTATCATCGCTAAGATGTACCTTCTCCATCAAAAACTCTTTAAACTCGATGTTTCCACTCTCGCCATTGCTCACGAGAGTGGCCAGTTTCCGGATCATCTAACACACCTTACAACATAACAAACTTAACGTCCAAGATCCCGTCTACCTTTTCAACTTCTCTTAACACCTTTTTGCTTGCAGGACTATCGACATTGAGAACCATTATAGCCTCTCCACCAATCGATTCTCTGCCAACCTGCATCCCTGCGATATTGATGTCATTCTCACCCAGTATCAGACCAACAGGCCCTATAACCTTCGGTTTGTCCTTGTATTTCGAGATCAACATGTATCCTGAAGGTACAGCATCGACCCTGTATCCGTCGATCTTAACAATCCTAGCATCGTTTTTACCGAATAAAGTCCCGGCAACCGTCTTAGTCTCTTCATCTGTCTTCACAGAGAGGGATATCAAGCTGACGAAGTTTTCTGCCATCTCCGTTATGCTCTCAACAACTTTTATACCGCGGTCTTTAGCGACGATTGGGGCATTAACAAAGTTTATGTTTGAGCCTAGTATCGGGTCCAGTAGGCCTTTCAACATTGCTATTGTTATTATTCCGGTCTCCTTCTCGGCAATATCTCCATGATAGCATATCTCTGCTGCGCCGATGTGCCCCGTTATTATCTGAGCAGATAGAGAGCCCATCTTCTCCGCAAGCGAGATGAATGGCCTGAGAGTTTCATACACTTCTGGCTTAACCGAGAACATATTTATCGCATTCTTGACGTGCTCACCTCTTATCGCCCTGAGCACCTGATCAGCTATCGTAACAGCTACATTAAACTGAGCCTCCTTCGTGGAGGCCCCCAGGTGTGGAGTAACAATAACGTTGTCCAGTTCCATCAAACTATTTTCACCGGGTGGCTCGGTCTCAAAGACGTCCAGCGCCGCACCTGCAACTTTTCCATCTTTTACGGCTCTGTAAAGTGCTTCTTCATCTATTATGCCACCACGCGCACAGTTGATTATCCTCACACCTTCCTTCATCTTTTTGAACTCTTCTTCACCGATCAAATGATGGGTCTCCCTCGTCTTAGGTGTGTGGATTGTTATAAAATCTGCTCGATCGAAGATCTCATCAAGCGACAGAAGCTCGATTCCCATCTCTTTTGAACTCTCCTCGGAGATGAAGGGATCAAACGCCAGGACATTCATCCCGAGACCCTGTGCCCTTTTGGCAACTTCAGAACCTATTCTTCCGAGTCCGATAACACCGAGCATCTTATCAGTCACCTCTACTCCTATGTGCTTACTCTTCTCCCACTTCATGGATTTCAAGGAGGTGTTTGCCTGGGGGATATTTCTCGATAGAGCCATTATCATTGCTATCGTATGCTCGGCAGCAGAGATCGTGTTTCCTTCAGGTGCATTTACAACGATTATCCCTCTCTCTGTTGCCGTAATCACATCTATATTATCAACACCTGCTCCGGCCCTACCGATCACCTTTAAATTCTCTCCTGCATCGATAACGTCTTTTGTGACCTTTGTTCCACTCCTAACGACCAGAGCGTCATACTCTCCTATTTTAGCGATCAACTCGTCTTTATTTAGCTCGAAGAGAGCATCTACATCTGCACCGGTCTTCAACTCTTCAATGCCTTCTTCGGAGATCTTATCACTGACCAGAATTTTGGCTCTCATAGAAAAACCTCAATGATCATCTTATCGGCGTAGTTATGTTACTTCTATATGATCTATCTAACGTATTAACAATGTTGGTATCGAGTAATCTGGGGAAAGCATATATGTAGAAAACACTAAACAGTTCATGTATTCAAATACCGGGCATGGTGGCTCGAGAGGTACATGATTATGACCGAATACATTTGGGATGATTGTAGGGAAAAGGCTGACGGCATCATAGGGGATCTGATCGATGAAGGATATAGTGGACAAGATATCATGTTTATATCGACTCAGTTGCTACAAGCAGGGATTCATGTGACGACGAATGAAGCAATTAGGTTTGAGGTTGAAGAAGAGTAACACCTGTTTCGATCATTTTTTTAAAAAGAATGGAAGTCGTTTTCGTTTCCACACAATTTTATGAATAGAATTGTTTTTATACCTTCTGTGTCCTCTTTATAGAAGAATAATCAAAAAGTGGAGGCACAGATGCGTATAACCAGAATTTTAGGTCCTGGAATAATGATGGCTATGACCTGCATCGGTGCAAGCCACATTATTCTAGCCCCTGCCGCTGGTGCGGAATTTGGATACGCTCTTTTATGGGCCGTCTTTTTTGCACATATTTTCAAATATCCCGCCTTTGAATTTGCCCCGAGATACTCAGTTGCGACCGGACAATCTCTACTTCAGGGATATCTCAGGATCCCTGGCCCTAAAAGCTGGGCTTTTCACTTACTTTTAATCCTGACAATAATTGCCGGAATATCGGCCATTACAGGAATTCTCAGTGTTTGTGCGGCTATCGCATACGCTGGCTTTCAAGGAATCTCCCTTCCATTTTGGGCTTTGATAATATGCACGGTAACAATAATTCTCTTAATTGTTGGAAGATACAAGATGATCGAGAATATCAACAAGATTATGCTAACGATATTGATGTTTGGGACTCTCATCACCTTTATTGCAGCACCTCCTGATGCAGTTTTTCTCCCGCATTTGATCAAACCAGAGATTCCACCTGGCTCAACATTGTTGGTAGCGGCTTTGATAGGGTGGATGCCCGGAGACCTTGCGATATCTGTTATGCATTCTCTCTGGGCGCTTGAAAAGAGAAAAGAGTGGAGAAAGGATGCAAAATTGAAGAGAGAGGGAAAGGAAGAGATAAGAGAAGAGATGATGAAAAGTGCAATGCTTGATACTAGAATCGGCTACATGATCACACTTGTAACTGGACTGATATTCCTGATGCTTGGGGCAACTGTCCTGATGCCAAGAGGTCTCGTACCGGAGGGGGCGGAGGTTGCAATGACCCTATCAAGAATTTACACAGAGATACTCGGAAGCTGGATCTATCCCGTCTTTTTGATGACTGCTTTCTTCGTCATGTTCTCGACAGCATACAATGCGATGGACGGTGCATCAAGAGCATTTGGAAGTGGGATAATGCTCTTTACGCACAACTATTCAAATGAAAGGGAGAAGAAGTTGTATTTGGCATTCCTGGTTGTGATCTATGTATTCTCGGTACTTCTCATCTTCCTCTTTCAAAGGCCCGTTATGCTTGTGAGCTTAGCCGCGGCAGTAGGTTTGATATCCTCTCCATTTGTATACATTTTAAACTTCTACTGCGTAAAAAAGCATGTTCCTTCCGAGATGCAACCAAGTAAAATTACCACTCTGCTCTCGATCCTTGGGATAGGTTTTTTATTCTTCTGTATATTCTATTTCTTGATATTGCCCCTCCTATCCAATATCTGAATCCATCGGTCATAAGCTGAGAAATCTTCTCCTGGTATCCTCCATTCTTCTCCTGTTTACACCAAAGTCACCATACCCAATTCGAGAAGCGGATCTAAAATGGATCATCTTTTCCTCAGCGTTAAAATAGAATTCCACATCATCAACAAACTTAAAGGTTCTCGTCCTAAATTCCACATGTATGTAGTCATAATCTCTGGTAATGATTTTACTTCTCTTTATCGAGTTGATCACATCTATGATTTTATTAATTGCTTCTCCCCTTGATGTTTCGTAGTAAATTGGTTCGATCTTGCTTCTAATTTCTGTGCTTTGGGTTGATACGCAATTTGGCGATTTTGGGCATGGTGAAAGCTTACTATCGGTCACTCCCGGGCTCATGATTCACTTCTTATCTTAAACTTCTGATTACACTGGTGACTCACAGGTTATTAAGGCTTTTCTACAATGATCTTCTGCTTCTTTTTCTTCATCCTGTAGCCATTTAGGGTTTCCTCAGCTTCCGTGGGAAAAACAAGCCCGTTGAAGAAGCCATCCAGCTTCTCGTTATATTTCTGTACCTCAAGCTCGACGTGCGATGCGATAATATCTTTGGTCTATCAAAAGGAATGGTTATCTCATTGATGGCTTCTCCCAAGGATTTCTCATCAACGATTCTAAGCATACTTATTGCCATAACCGAAGACTATTTGTTGAAATGTCTGGATACGTATATTTACGAATACGCATAACACAGAACTAACCTGCTAAAATTGTGCTTAAAAAATGATCTGTAGCCGATAATATATTATCATACAATTAGATACATTTGCACAATTAGCCAGCGATTTCAGTCATATTCAGTTATTTGTTAGCTTATTTTTATTTCTTTTACAAATATCACCAATTATTTCGAGAATACGAGATCTTGGAATTCTTTTATCAAATGATAATATAATCCAGCTCACAATTATAGTTTAGAGCAAAACTTTTTATGCTATATAAACTTATTTATTATATGGCCCAGAGGGAAGTATGAAGTTGTAAGGCACTTAACCGTAGAAGATCTCGACATTATACTAGACCTCTTGCATAATTAACCCTCTCAACGCCCAAACTCTTATATCCTCTAAAGTTAATAACCGTCGGACGAGGGGATGAAATGATAACTTATTCCAAGTTATCCAAAAGGCCAAACAT